>JBIKKC010000130.1:0-6720 GCA_044360615.1 Bacteroidia bacterium
CGTGGCGCCGGCTATAACCATTTTAATGGTGCTGCTTGGGGAGCTCCTAGTAGTGATAGAATTGAACCAGAAAGAACCGGTTTCCCTTGCTACGCCTATAATCCAACTACCAACGAAGAAATTATTACTTCACATATTGTAAAATCAGGTACTGGAATTGCTGGAGGTATTTTAATGAATCGCAAGCCTGGTGTTGGGCCTGGAACTTGGACATCAACTAAAGTTTTAGATACAGTTGCAACTGTTCCTGGTTTTTTGTGGAATCAAACTGCAATTACTGGAGATTATATGCTAGTTATTGGTTCTTACACAGATTCTTCTGAAGCACAACCTAACAGAGTAGTATTAAATGGAGTTAGAACGCCTCAAGTTTATTCAAGATACCAGTTTAGCACCAATTCTTGGTTGGTTAAAAATCAACCATTGCCAGGTTATGATGGTACTCGCTATTATTCTGGCGGTGGCGATAATTATAGCATTGATGCCAATGGAACTAATGTGGCTATTTTAATGGGAGGTTCTGTAGATGATATGGCATTATGGAAATCTACTGATGCAGGTGCAACTTGGACAAAAACTATTATCGATAGTTTCCCATATCCAAGGTTTTCTGGTAATCAGATTATTGATACTACAGAAACCAATGATGGTTCTGTTCACGTAAAGTTAGATAATAGTGGTGTTGCACATTGCTTCTGGGCGCGTAATAGAATAATAGACAATAATGATGCTGACGACAGTTGGAGTTTCTTTCCAGGCACAAATGGTATTGTTTATTGGTCAGATAATATGAATTATGGCGAGCAAAAAATAATTGCTGGTATGCTTGATGAGAATGCTAGCGGTAGCTTAGAATTAGCTCAAGGCACAACGGGTAACGGAGCTCGTTATGGAGGTCATACTTTGGCTACCATGCCAAGTGCAGCTATTGCTGTAAATGGCACTATTTATCTAACCTATAGCGCGCCAACTGAAGATGATATTAGCACCGATGATAAGAACTACAGAGATATCTATTGCACAGTGAGCAGAGATGGTGGTAAAACTTGGAGCGATGCTAAAAACTTAACCGCATGGATTAGTATCAATTCAGAGCAAATCTTTCCTTCATTAGCTAAACGTGTAGATGGTCGCATTCACCTTACCTTCTTGCAAAAGATTAGTATTGGTCGTTACGATGCTACTAACAACCCAGGTGCTGCTGGTACCCATGATGTAATGTATATGGTTATGGATACTGCAGATATTTCTGGTACTATCAATTCAGTAAACAGTTTCAATAACGAATTATTTACCGTTGGTCAAAACTATCCTAACCCTTTTAATAATTACACCAACATCCCTGTTAACTTTAAAGCAAATACTGCTGTTAACTTAAGTGTAATTGATTTATTAGGAAAAGAAGTGTTCAACCAAAATTACAGCGAGATTGCTGCTGGAGCTTCTACTTTAGAACTTAATCTTGGAAGCATTCCTACCGGTATTTACTTGTATACCATCGAAGCAGAAGGTATGAAAGTTACTCGCAGAATGATAGTGGAATAATATTTAATTCCCATTTAAAATATAAAAGAGAAAGGCAGCCTTAGGGCTGCCTTTCTCTTTTATATGCAAGGCCGGTGCATTTACCATGTTGATTCGCACATAACCTTACCTTGGTATTTTAACAAAAAATCTTTCCTGGGTTTAATATTCCATTTGGGTCGAAGGCTGCCTTAATGCCACGCATAAGGGCTAATTGGTGCGGTGGCAATACTATGGGCATAAATTGTTGCTGCACGTAACCAATGCCATGCTCTCCACTTATAGTTCCTTTAAGTTCTTTACAAAGCTCAAAAATTTCTATAATTCCTTGGTTCAAATCCTTATTCCAAAATTCATCGCTTAGGTCATCTTTCAAAATATTCACATGTAGGTTTCCATCCCCTGCATGTCCGTAACAAACCGTTCTGAACCCATGTCTTGCGCCAATTTCTTTTACACCTTTAAATAATTTGGGCAACTCAGCTCTAGGCACAACCGTGTCTTCTTCTTTGTAGGTATTGTTATGTTTGGTGGCTTCTCCAATGCCTCTTCTAAGTTTCCAGAAATATTCCTTTTGTGCAGCAGTTTCGGCAAACAATACATCCAAGGCTTGAAAATTATACAACACTTCACTTATGATTTCACATTCTTTCATCATCACTTCAGTATCATTTCCATCTACCTCAAGCAGTAAATAAGCCCCAACATTTTCCGCAATTTCAAAGTTCATGTTAAGCATGTTTGCTGCTAACCTAAAACCTTCTGGTTCTACAAACTCGCATGCCGAAGGATTGCCTCCCGCTCTAAAGATGCCACTTACAGCTTCACAAGCGTTTTCTGCAGAAGCAAAAGGTGCTAATAAAAGCAAGGTGTTTTTCGGCATAGGTATCAATTTAAGCACTATTTTGGTAACTACTCCCAAGGTGCCTTCACTCCCTACCATCAAATGGGTAAGGTTGTAACCTGTAGAATATTTTAGGGTGTTAGCGCCCGTTTCTATAATTGAGCCATCTGCCAAAACCACTTCTAAATTTAACACATAATCACGGGTGGTGCCATATTTTACGGCTCTTGGGCCACCGCTACTGTGTGCAATATTGCCTCCCAAAAAGCAAGAGCCTTTGCTAGCTGGGTCTGGTGGGTAAAACAAGCCTTTTTCTTTAACAGCATTTTGCAAAGCTTCATTAATTACACCAGGTTCAACTATCACTTGAAAATTCCGTTCATCAATTTTTAGAATTTTGTTGAACCGCTCCATACTTAAACTAATGCCACCTTTTACTGGCAAAGCGCCTCCGCTTAAGCCTGTGCCAGCTCCTCTTGGAGTAACCGCAATGTGTTGCTTATTGCAATAACTTAAAATGGCCGAAACATCTTGCGTAGTAGCTGGTTTGAGCACTACATCTGGATAGAAACTTAAGTCTTCTGTATAATCTTTTGAATAGGGCGCAAGGTCCTCTTTATCCAAAAGCACATAAGCATCACCCAATAATTGGGTAAAGTAAATTACATCCTGTTCGTCGGGCTTTTTAAAACTCATGGTTCAAATATGTATGTTTTTTTATTAGGTTTGAACCAAAGCATTGAAAAAAATGAAGCAATTCCATTTACTACTAATCGTTTCCTTTTTCTTAGGTTCGGTTCAAGCACAGCAACAAATAACCATTGAGGATATTTTCCAAAAGGGCACCTTTTCTCCCAAAGGGGTTTCTGGTTTTAATTCTTTATCCGATGGAAGGTATTACTGCAACTTAGATGAAGAACAGAATTTATTGCGTTTTGCTTTTAGCACTGGGAAGGTTGTAGATACTATTGTAAAAATTGCTGATGTTAAACAAGCCAATAATGGCGCTGCATTAAGCATTGCGCAATTTTCTTTTAGCGAAGATGAGTCTAAGTTGCTTATTGCCACGCAAACACAAAGCATTTACCGCCATAGCAGTAAAAGCATCTTTTATGTGTATGATATTGCTCGCAAACAATTGCAGAATCCAGTAAAAGATTTGGTGCGTTATGCCACGTTTTCTCCAGATGCTTCTAAACTTGCCTTTGTTCGCGATAATGATTTGTATTACTATGATTTTAAATTGAAGCAAGAGATTAGGATTACCAATGATGGCAAAGAGAATGAAATAATTAATGGGGCTACCGATTGGGTTTACGAGGAAGAGTTTGCTATTTGGCAAGGCTTTTCTTGGAACAGTGCTGGAGATAAAATTGCCTTCTATCGTTTTGATGAACGCAAAGTGCCGCAGTTTGAAATGACCCTATATGGGCAGTTGTACCCTAAACAATATAAGTTTAAATACCCCAAAGCAGGTGAGCCAAATTCTTTGGTTAATATTTATGTATATGATGTAAAATCTGAATTGATTGCAGAAGTAGAAACTGGCAAAGAAACGGATATTTATTTGCCACGCATGCAATGGACCAAAAACCCAAATGTGCTGTGCGTGCAGCGCTTAAATCGTTTACAAAATAAATTGGAATTGCTATTGGCTGATGCTTCTACTGGCAAATCGAATATAATTTACACCGAAACCAATACCTATTATATCGACATTACCGATAACCTTAGCTTTTTGCAAGATGGCAAATCCTTTATATTTACGAGTGAGAGAGATGGGTTCAACCATGTTTATTTATATTCTTTGAATGGTAAATTAATACACCAATTAACTAAAGGCAATTTTGATATAGATGAATTACTTGGAGTGGATGAAAAGAATAAATTGATTTATTATTCTTCTTCTGAAGTAGATGCAGCCGAACGCTATGTTTATGCTTGCGGGTTAAATGGTAAAGGCAAGCAAAAGTTGAGTAAAGAAAAGGGCTGGAATGCAGCTTACTTTAATAGTGATTTTTCTTATTATATGAGTGTTCACAGCTCCTTAGGCACTCCACCTGTTTTTAGTTTAAACAGTACTAAGGGAGGTTTGCTTAGAACCTTAGAAAATAACAATGAGTTAAAAGAAAAAATGAAATCATTTAACTTAAGCTCGCCTCAATTTACTACCATTAAGAACGAGCAAGGTGATGCCATGAATATGTTTACGCTATTGCCTGCAAATTTTGATAGCACCAAAAAATATCCAATTTTTATGTTTGTTTATGGAGGCCCAGGCAGCCAAACCGTTATGAACCGATGGAGTGGAGGCAATTATTTTTGGCATCAACTATTGGTTCAAAAAGGATATGTAGTTGTTTCTATAGATGGCCGTGGTACAGGATTTAAAGGTGAAAAATACAAGAAGTGTACTTATTTAAATTTAGGTAAATATGAAATTGAAGACCAAATTTACGCCGCCAAGCAATTAGCAAAGCGCTCTTATGTAGACCCTGCAAGAATTGGTATTTGGGGTTGGAGTTTTGGCGGTTATATGGCTGGTTTAGGATTAAGTAAAGGGAACGATATTTTTAAAGCTGCTATATCTGTAGCTCCTGTTACCAATTGGCGCTATTATGATAATATCTATACCGAGCGTTTTATGCGCACCCCGCAAGAGAACGGACAAAATTATGATGATAATTCTCCTATGAATCATGTAGAAAAAATTAAGGGAAATTATCTCTTAATTCATGGTACAGCAGATGACAATGTACATTTTCAAAATGCAGTAGAAATGGTAGATAAGATGATAAATAAAGGGGTTAAATTTGATAGTGAGTTTTACCCCAATAAGAACCATGGTATTGGCGGTGTTAAAACACGCTTACATTTATATGAGCGCATGACCAGATTTGTGGTGGAGAAGCTGTAAAAGATCATAGTCCATAGACCATAGTTCATTTACGGAGGTAGATAAATTTAGAATTTGATTTTTAATTCTGGAAAAATGTCCTAAATTTGTTGACAAATGTCTAAATTATGAAATCAGCCATGCCATCTACATCCTACCAATTAGACCAAGAAATTAGTAGTTTCCTCAAAGAAACCCAAGGTACGTATCTTGCTCAAAGCCCTAAGGCAGCTATCAATTTTCAAAGTTTCCTTTCAGATAAAATGCTTATTATAGCTGCTATTCGTGCGGGTATTCCTTATTCTTTGTTTCACACTATTCAGGCTTGCACTCCTTTTACAGAAACAGATTGGGCAAATTTTTTAGATATTTCAACTAAATCATTACAGCGATATAAAGTTGCCAGTAACTTTTCATTTAAGCCTATTCATTCAGAAAAAATAATAGAAATGGCAGAAGTTACGCAAGCAGGCTTAGAGGTATTTGACAACCTCAATACCCTAAAGCTTTGGTTAAATACACCCAACTTTGCCTTAGGTAGTTTGTTACCCATAGAACTTCTTAAAGATTCTTATGGCAAAGATTTGGTATTGGCAGAGCTAATACGCATCAATCATGGTATTTTAGCCTAGTATGGAGGTTTTTAGGCTGGCTAGATTAAAGTATGCGATGCCACTTTCGGGAAAGGGTGCTGCTTTAAAAGGTGGAAGGTGGAACTCCGCGGGCACAGAATTAATTTATACTGCTGCTAATAGGTCACTAGCAATGGCCGAAGTGGCGGTTCATTTAACCTTGGCCACTTTGCCAATCGATTATGTAATGGTAACCATTAATATCCCTAGCAAGGTTTCGCGTTTTCAATTAAGTGAAGAAATGCTTCCTCCGCATTGGAAAGAATTTCCTAGTCCGGCTGCCACCCAAGCGGTAGGCGATAGGTTTGTTAAAGAAAATAAATACTGCCTATTAATAATTCCCTCTGCTATAACGCAAGGCGATTTCAATGTACTTATAAATCCCAATCACGCTCATTTTAAGCAAATACAAGTGAAGGAAGTTGTTGGATTTCCCATAGATAAGAGAATGGTGCGGTAAAATATTAAAGCTGGATTTTGTCCATAGTCCATAGTCAATAGTCCATGGTCCATAGTCCATAGACCATAGTCCATAGTTCATAGTTCATAGTTTCTACATTTACCAAAGCCTCATCGAGAAAGTATTATTTTATATTTAATTAACTATGGACCATCGACTATGGTCCATCGACCCTCTCACTTCCCGCCAAATACCTTTTTCAAAATCTCACTTACTTGGTGCAATGGATCTCTGCGAATTTTTCTTTCCTCCTCAGAAACTTTTAAAAATAAGCCAGTAAGTGCTTTTTGCGTTACATGCTCGCTTAAAGAATTGGTTTTAATTTCTGGAAAAAGAATTCCTCCTAATGATGCTGTATTGTAGG
>JBIKKC010000131.1:0-6675 GCA_044360615.1 Bacteroidia bacterium
AGCAGGGATAGTTTTTATGTAGATAAGTTGGTAGATGTGCAACGATATGCCTATGCTTATACCATAAGATTAAAAGATGAATGTGGCGGTTTTGGTGAACCTAGCAACACAGCCCAAAATATTGTGCTGAAGTTGGAAGTTGAGAAAAATGATAAGTTAAGTGAAGACCCTGTTTTACGCTGGCAGCCTTATAAAGAATGGGCATCTGGGGTTGAGCGTTACGAACTGTTTTTTAGAAATGATAGTTTAGGTATAGATGAATTAATTGCCACAAGATATCCAAATGATACCCTTCAGGCTATTCATAATTATTTAAGTTTCGACCAAGATGATTATTGCTACTATGTGAAGGCCTACCAGCAAGATAGTAATTGGATAGAAAGTACCTCTAATTTAACTTGTATGAGCACAGAGCCAAGGTTGTATGCCCCCAATGCTTTTACCGTAAATGGTGATAATATAAATGATGGCTTTTTGATTAAAGGCGTTTTTGTAAAACAATTTGAATTACATATTTATGATCGTTGGGGTAATTTGGTTTTTTATACCACAGATATGAACCAAGCCTGGAATGGCACCTTTGAAGGGCAGGCCGCCAAAAATGATGTATATGTATTTCTAGCTAAAGCTTGGGGTAGAAAAGAAAAGTTTGCAAGTGTTAAAGGTAATGTTACCCTTTTGAGATAGCATTTTACTTGTTTTTGGAACGTATAAAAATCATAGCAATTATAGGATCCCATTTAATTTCAATATTTAGTTTTTTCATAGGTAAATTGATTAATAATTATTGATTATCAAAAATAGAATTTATACTTTTATTTAAAAGGAAAAATACAATAAACTTGATTCATAGGTATTATTTTAGCATTTTCCCGCTATGGAATTATTTACTATTGAAACTGGACATTTTAAGTTAGATGGAGGAGCCATGTTTGGGGTGGTGCCTAAAAGTATTTGGCACAAATTAAATCCAGCCGACGAAAACAATATGATTAGTTTAGCTATGCGTTGCTTATTGGTTCAAGACGGAAAAAGATTGATACTGATAGATAATGGTATGGGCAGCAAACAAGACGCTAAGTTCTTTGGATATTACTATTTACATGGTAACCATAGTTTAGATGCCTCATTGGCTAAGTATGGTTTTAGCCGAGCAGATATAACAGACATGGTGTTAACTCATTTACATTTTGACCATTGTGGTGGAAGTATTGCCTATAATGCCGATAGGACCAAGTTAGAGACTGCCTTTCCTAATGCCACTTATTGGGTATCTGAGGCCCATTGGAATGAGGCTTTAGCGCCTAATCCAAGAGAGAAAGCGAGCTTTTTAAAGGAGAACATTTTGCCAATTCAAGAAAGTGGTCAATTGCAATTGTTACAGCCAGGGCAGCAATTTCATCCCGAAATAGATTTACTATTTACCCAAGGACATACCCAAAGTATGATGCATCCAATAGTTCCTTTTAAAGAATCTAAACTAATCTATTTAGCAGATGTAATTCCAACGCAAGCTCATTTGCCTACGCCTTATGTGATGGGTTATGATGTGCGTCCATTAGATACCATGAAAGAAAAAACAGATATCTTAAATATGGCTTTAGATAATAATTGGGTGTTGTATTTTGAACACGATCCACACTTGCAAGCTTGTACTTTACAACAAACCGAGAAAGGGATCAGAGTAGGAGAGCAGGTTAGCCTTTAGCTACTAGCCATTAGCTATTAGCAAATAATTACAACCAATGACCAATTATCTAAACTTAATTCTGCTTTGGCTTTTATTTTTTGCACTACATAATGCAATGGCTGCTTCTCTAGTTAAGGTCAATTTCATCTATAAAGATAAAACTTTCGCCACCAGCACCAGGATGCCATGAGGGAATAAGGCCATAATTCTTGGCATAAATTTTAATAAATCTAGCATTAATTGCTTGTTTTAAATTACAATCTATTGTGCGTACAAATAAAGAATCATCTTGTGGTTTTTGTTCCAATTGACTAACCTGTATTTCTTTATAAGTAATACCATCTTCAGAATAAGAATATACTACTTCATTTGGTAGGAATATCCAAGAGCGTTGGTCTTGCAAATAGCGACTACTTATTTGATTTACTTTTTTAATGGTTTTAAGGTCTACGATGGCTTCAAAATCTTGACCTTGGTATCCTTGCCAGTTGCCCTTTCGCCAGTCTATATCGCCCTGCAGGCCATCTATTAAACCGTTGTTACCCCCTGCAGTATATTGGCTATTATAGGTTGCTTTCAGCTCAATTTGATAGGGCTTATTACTTTTTATAAAACTTGCATTGGCATAGGTTTTAAAGTTTGCGTTAGCCTCTATATGCGCCTTAATTGTACAAGAATTGTAAATATAAAAAGGTTCTTTATACGCTTTTGGTTCAATACAAATGCTAGTATCCTTTAATCCTTGCAAGCAATAGTAAATAGGTTTGTTTTCAAAATTGCTATACATTTCAATTCGCATAGAATCTTTAAATACTTTGCCTTCACCTTCAATCACAGGAATGGGAATTAGTTTATCTGTTTTTGCATAATTCTTCTCATCGCTGGTATGTAAAGGAAATAAATCGCTATGCTTGAGGGTAGAGGAGTTTGTCCAGGTACCTTTATTGATGCGGTATTGGTAATTTAAATCTTGTGGATGCTTGCTCTTTTTATATTGGATGCTTGTTTTATTTTCTAGGTTAAAGATAACTTCATCGAAGAGCGGATATCCCATTTGATAGTTGGCAATACCTGGTGTTACTGGGTAAAAACCAATTGCACTTAAAACATACCAAGCGCTCATTTGGCCACAATCTTCATTACCAGATAATCCATCTGGGGCATCATGGTACATTTCAGCCATTATTTGCTTTACCAATTTTTTAGTTTTAATTGGGTTGCCGGTAAAGTTATACAGGTATGCCATATGGTGGCTAGGTTCGTTTCCATGAGCGTATTGCCCTATTAAACCAGTGATATCAGCTTGTTCTCTGCCTTCTGTTTTGCTAGAGGCAGAGAACAAGGCATCTAAGTGCTTTTCAAATTTTTCGGTTCCCCCATAGGCCATTATTAATCCTTCAATGTCTTGAGGTACAAAGGTGCTATATTGCCACGCATTGGCTTCTGTATAATAATTGTTAACCTCGGCAGGTTTAAATGGTTTAAACCAAGTGCCATTGCTTCTAGGTTGTATAAAGTTATTTTTTGGATTGTACAAAGCTTGCCATTCGGCTCCTGGGGCGTAGCCATCATGGTGCAAATTAGCATTGGACCTTCCGCTCATGTTTGCAAATTGGTTCAAACACCAGTGGTTATAGGCATATTCTAAAGTTTTACTCACAGATTCACTTTCATCTTCTATGCTTAAATAATGTTGTTTTCTAAATGGAGTTGCGCCATAACGGTGATTTAATAAGGTGTTTTCACAAGCTTGCCAAGCCTCGTCTGTATCAAAATTTCTAATGCCTTTAGCATAGGCATCTGTGAGCACACTTACAGCGTGATACCCTATCATGCAATCGGTTTCATTGCTGCTCAATTCCCACATTGGCATCCTGTTTACTTGTGCATTTTGTTCTAAAAAGGTTTTAATAAAATCTAAATTTCTTTCTCTTTGAACCAAATTAAACAATGGATGCAATGCTCTAAAAGTATCCCATAGACTGAAAACAGTATAATAGGTAAAAGGATTTTTAGCATCTCCAGGGTAAATTTTACCATCTCTTCCATAAAACTGATGGTCTACATCACTTGCAGTTGATGGATGAATAAAGCAATGGTAAAGGGCCGTATAGAATATCCGTTGTTGTTCAATTGTACCACCCTTAACTTCTATTTTAGAAAGCTCTTTATTCCATGTTTCTTGAGCCATTTTGCGCATTTGATCGAAGCTAATATTGGCAGCTTCTGCACTGTAATTTGCAGCTGCACCTTTTTCACTCACACCAGATAGCGCAACAGTTACTTCAATGTTTTGTGTACCTGTGGGGAATTCAAATATCACTTTCAACTTCCCATTCGATTGCATATTTCTAAGCTTAATAGAAGAGTCGCTAAACATATAATGTGCTTTAAACTTCTTAGAAAAAACCATTCTAAAATAAACCTTTTGGTTGGTGGCCCATGCCTTGCTATATCTATAACCTTCAACGGTAGAATCATTAACTACAGTTACCTTTCCTTGCAACAATTGGTCTCTATGGTTAAGGTCGAGAATAAAAGCTGGCGTGGCATAATCTTTAAAGGTATAGCGGTGTTTTGCCGCGCGATTACTTGCCGTTAGTTCAACTTTAACCTTAGATTTATCTAATGTTACAGCGTAATATCCAGGTGATGCCGTTTCGTTAGTATGGCTAAATTTTGAAGCATAATTTTTTACTTCTGTTTCTGCCGCATAAGTAAAAAAATGATTTCTATTGATTGGCATGATCATAATATCCCCATAATCACTACAACCCGTTCCACTTAAATGAGTATGGCTAAATCCATAAATAATGCTATCACTGTAATGGTATCCGCTACAGCCATCCCAAGAGCCATCCACGCGGGTATCTGGCCCCACTTGCACCATTCCAAAAGGCACTACTGGTCCAGGAAAGGTATGTCCGTGCCCACCAGTACCCACCATTGGGTTAACCAATTTGGTATAATCTTTTTGTGCGATGAGAGGGAAGTATGAAATCGCTAGAATGGCGAAAAGGAAGGTTGATTTAAAAAAATGCATGCGCCAATTTAATAACTCTTTATTTACTTCCAAGCACTACCCCAGCTTTTTTGTTGCTCCTTATTCAGAAAGGTCCAAGCTACAATGCGACTTATCTTATTACCTGTGCTCATTGGAATAGTTTTTACGGTGGCAACTCCAACTTTCTCTAAAGTATGGTATATGCTTTCTAGATGTTCTGATTTTGATACTAAAGTAGAGAACCATAGGCAAGAACTTGCGTAGGCTTTACTTTGTAAAATCATGGTTTTTACAAATTGCGCTTCTCCACCTTTACAGCATAATTCTAAACTCTGGCCACCAAAATTAAGTTTAACTTTACTTACCCTTTGTTGTTTCAGATTGCTTAATTTCCTTAGGGTTCCAGCATTTGCTTCGGCCATTGAAGCGTGAAAAGGTGGATTGCAAATACTTATATCAAAGCGCTCGTTGGGTTTAATAATACCTTTAAAAATATCTTGCGTGTGGGTTTGTAAACGCAACGCTAACTTATCCTTTAATGTTTCATTGTTCATAATGATGGCTTCTGCAGCGCTTAAGGCAATTGGGTCTATGTCTGAACCAACAAAGCTCCAGCCATATTCTGCCTCACCAATAATAGGATAAATACAATTTGCTCCTACGCCTATGTCTAAGCATTTTATTTGTACACCAATTGGGGCTTTTCCTTTGTTAACTTTTCCTAGGAGGTCGGCCATATAATGCAAGTAATCTGCTCTGCCTGGTATAGGCGGACAAAGATACCCATCAGGGATTTGCCAGTAATCTATATGGTAATAATGCTTTAATAAAGCACTGTTAAGCATCATTACTGCTTTAGGATTTGCAAAATCAATCGAAGTATCACCAAAAGCATTTAGATGAACAAATTCTTGCAATGCGGGAAGAGTAACACAGAGCTCCTGTAAGGGATACCTACCTCTATGTTTATTCCGTGAATGCAGGTTCAGCTTTTCGGAAGGATGTTCTTTTTTAGATTGCAATGAATCGATTTCTTTTATGCTCAAGATTTGCGAATCTAACGAATTAAGCAATGAACACCAATTTGCTATTCTCCTCTCATGTTTGCACATTTGCCGCATGGAATTGCAACAAATAATTGAAAGCGCTTGGGATAACCGCGCTTTGCTTAAAGAAAAGAATACACAACAAGCTATTGAAGAAGTTATTGAAAAATTAGATAAAGGAATTCTTCGTGTTGCACAGCCCACAGCAGCTGGTTGGCAAGTAAATGACTGGATTAAAAAAGCGGTAATTTTATATTTTCCTATTCGCCAAATGGAAACCATAGAAGTTGGTCCAATGGAATTTCACGATAAGATGGCGCTTAAACGCAATTATGCTGAATTAGGTGTTAGAGTTGTGCCTCATGGAATTGCGCGTTATGGTGCTTATTTGGCCAAAGGAGTTATTATGATGCCTAGTTATGTTAATATTGGTGCTTATGTAGACGAAGGTACCATGGTAGATACTTGGGCAACGGTTGGTTCTTGTGCACAGATAGGTAAGCATGTTCATTTAAGCGGAGGAGTTGGAATTGGTGGTGTGTTAGAGCCGGTTCAAGCTGCACCTGTAATTATAGAAGACAATTGTTTTATAGGTTCAAGGTGTATTGTTGTAGAAGGCGTTAGGGTAGAGCAGGAGGCCGTTTTAGGAGCAGGTGTAACCTTAACCATGAGTACCAAAATAATTGATGTAACTGGCGAAAAACCGATAGAATATAAGGGTATAGTGCCTGCTCGTTCTGTAGTAATTCCTGGTTCCTACACTAAAGAATTTGCAGCAGGTAAATTTCAAGTGCCTTGTGCCCTAATCATTGGCAAACGTAAACCTAGTACCGATTTAAAAACTTCTCTCAACAATGCTTTAAGAGAATATGATGTGGCTGTATAAAAATTAATTACCTCTGTTTTTGTAATTGTTATTTTTAAAATTTCGGTTC
>JBIKKC010000132.1:0-6642 GCA_044360615.1 Bacteroidia bacterium
CAGAACCTTCACCAGAAGAGAAGTTATTGCGTGCTATCTTTGGCGACAAAGCGGGTGATGTAAAAGATGCTTCTTTAAAGGCAATTCCTTCTTCAAGTGGTGTGGTAATTGATAAGAAATTATTTGCACGCGCCAAGAAAGAAAAATCTGCTAAGGCAGATGATAAAGTTCGTTTGGCTAAGCTAAAAGACGAGCACGAGAAGAACCTTAAGGAAATTAAGGACGTGTTGGTTGAGAAGTTATTCTCTGTATTATCTGGTAAAACTTCTGCAGGTGTTTTCAATGTTTACAATGAAGACATTATTGCAAAAGGAACTAAGTTTACACAGAAGAATTTAAATGAGGTTGATTACTCCAATGTAATGGCCAATAGCTGGACCAGCGACTCGGAAAAGAATGAATTGATTAAAACCATTCTTACCAACTACAAGAATCGCATGAACACTGAGATTGCTGATTACCGTAGAAAAGAATACGCAATTAGTGTTGGTGATGAACTACCAAACGGTATTTTAAAACTTGCTAAAGTTTATATTGCTCAAAAGCGTAAACTAAAAGTAGGGGATAAGATGGCTGGGCGCCATGGTAACAAAGGTATTGTAGCGCGTATTGTGCGCGAAGAAGACCTTCCGTTTATGGAGAATGGTAAGCCAGTAGATATCGTGTTGAACCCGTTGGGTGTTCCTTCACGTATGAACTTGGGTCAGATCTACGAAACTGTTTTGGGTTGGGCCGCAAAAGAACTACAAGTGAAATTTGCTACTCCAATTTTTGATGGTGCAAGTGACGACCAAGTATTGGAATATACCAGAAAAGCTGGAATTCCTGATTGGGGTAAGACATATTTACATGATGGTTTATCTGGAGAACGCTTTGACCAACCAGTAACCGTAGGTGTAATTTATATTATCAAATTAGGACACATGGTGGATGATAAGATGCACGCACGTTCTATCGGGCCTTATTCATTAATTACGCAGCAACCATTGGGTGGTAAAGCACAATTTGGTGGTCAGCGTTTTGGTGAGATGGAGGTTTGGGCACTTGAGGCCTACGGTGCAGCTAATATCTTGCAAGAAATTTTAACCCTTAAATCTGATGATATCGTAGGTAGAGCAAAAACTTACGAAGCCATCGTGAAGGGTGATAACTTGCCAACACCAGGTTTACCAGAATCGTTCAACGTATTGGCTCACGAGTTACGTGGTTTAGGTTTAGAGCTTACTTTAGAGTAATAACAGAATAATAACGCAAAACATGTCTTTGAAAAAAGAACAAAAAATAAAATCAAACTTTACCAAGATTCGCATTGGATTAGCCTCTCCGGAGAATATCTTACAGCGTTCATTTGGTGAGGTTACAAAACCCGAAACAATCAACTATCGCTCTTTCAAACCAGAAATGGGCGGATTGTTTTGTGAGCGTATCTTTGGTCCAATAAAGGATTATGAATGCCATTGTGGTAAGTACAAGCGTATCCGTTACAAGGGTATTGTTTGCGACCGTTGTGGTGTTGAGGTAACAGAAAAGAAAGTACGTCGTGAGCGTATGGGACACATTAATTTGGTGGTTCCTGTTGCACATATCTGGTACTTCCGTTCTTTACCAAATAAGATTGGATACTTGTTAGGAGTACCTTCTAAGAAGTTGGATATGGTTGTTTATTATGAGCGCTACCTTGTGTGCCAACCTGGTATTAAAGGTAATGATGGCGTTCAAAATTTAGACCTCTTAACAGAAGAAGAATACTTAGATATCTTAGATTCTTTGCCAAAAGATAATCAGCATTTAGATGATAACGATCCTAACAAATTTATCGCCAAAATGGGCGGTGATGCGTTAAACTTCATGTTGTCTAGAATTAACTTAGATAATTTAAGTTACGACCTTCGTATTAAGGCAAGCACAGAAACTTCTCAGCAACGTAAGAACGAAGCTTTAAAGCGTTTAAAAGTTATTGAAGGTTTCCGCAATTCTCAGCGTCATGGCGAGAACCGTCCTGAGTGGATGGTTGTGAAAATACTTCCTGTTATACCTCCAGAGTTGCGTCCTTTAGTGCCATTGGAAGGTGGTAGATTTGCTACTTCAGATTTAAATGATTTATACCGTAGGGTTATCATCCGTAACAACCGCTTAAAGCGCCTTATCGAAATTAAAGCGCCAGAGGTGATTCTCCGCAACGAGAAGCGTATGTTACAAGAAGCGGTAGATTCATTATTTGATAATACACGCCGTGTAAGTGCTGTAAAAACAGAAGGTAATCGTCCGTTGAAATCTTTAAGTGATATGCTTAAAGGTAAGCAAGGTCGTTTCCGTCAGAATTTATTAGGTAAGCGTGTTGACTATTCTGGCCGTTCGGTTATTGTAGTTGGACCAAACCTTAAGTTACACGAGTGCGGTATTCCTAAAAACATGGCGGCAGAATTATTTAAGCCGTTTATTATCCGTAAATTATTAGAGCGTGGTATCGTTAAAACGGTTAAATCTGCTAAGAAATTAGTAGACCGTAAAGAGGCTATTATTTGGGATATTTTGGAAAACATCCTTAAAGGACATCCAGTATTGCTAAATCGTGCCCCTACACTCCATAGATTAGGTATTCAAGCTTTCCAACCCAAATTAGTTGAAGGTAAAGCCATTCAATTACATCCTTTGGTTTGTACTGGTTTTAATGCCGACTTTGACGGTGACCAGATGGCGGTTCACGTTCCACTTGGAAACGCTGCAGTATTAGAGGCGCAAATTTTAATGCTTGCTTCTCACAATATCTTGAACCCAGCAAATGGTGCACCTATTACAGTTCCTTCTCAGGACATGGTTTTGGGTCTTTACTATATAACTAAAGGCCGCAAGCATACCGAGGAAACTCCAATTAAAGGTGAAGGTTTACGTTTCTATTCTTCTGAAGAAGCAATTATTGCTTACAATGAAGGCAGAGTAAATTTGCATGCTTGGGTTAAGTGTAAGGTTACTGTTAAAGAAAATGGGGAGCTAGTTGAGAAAGTAATAGAAACTACCATGGGTAGAATCCTTTTCAACCAAGTAGTGCCAGTTCAACATGGGTATATCAATGAACTGTTAACCAAGAAATCTTTAAGAGATATTATTGGTAACATGTACAAAGTGGTTGGCCAAGATTTGTGTGCTAGATTCTTAGATGATATTAAAGATTTGGGTTTCCGTTTTGCCTTCAAAGGTGGATTATCATTTAATTTATCTAACGTAAATATTCCAGATGAGAAAGAGAAATTCATTAAGCAAGCGCAAGCTGAAGTTGATGAAATCTGGGATAACTATAACAATGGTTTCATTACAAACAATGAGCGCTATAACCAGGTAATTGATATCTGGACGCGTATCAACTCTCGTTTGGCTGATACTTTGTTGAAGCAGTTAAAAGAAGATCAACAAGGCTTTAACCCTGTGTACATGATGTTAGATTCTGGCGCAAGGGGGTCTAAAGAACAGATTCGTCAGTTAGGTGGTATGAGGGGATTGATGGCTAAACCGCAAAAGAACTTAAGTGGTGGAACTGGTGAAATTATCGAGAACCCTATTCTTTCGAACTTTAAAGAAGGTCTTTCAGTTATTGAATACTTTATCTCTACACACGGTGCGCGTAAAGGTCTTGCAGATACAGCTTTAAAGACTGCAGATGCAGGTTACCTAACTCGTCGTTTACATGATGTAGCGCAAGATGTAGTAGTAAATGAAGACGATTGCGGAACTTTACGTGGTATTCCTATTAGTGCGCTAAAAGATAACGAAGAAGTGGTAGAAACACTCTATGAGCGTATCTTAGGTAGAACAAGTGTGCATGATATTTATGAGCCACTTTCTGGTGATTTGATTTGCCGTTCTGGTGAAGAAATTAATGAGGAGGTTGCTTCTAAAATTGAAGAATCACCGATAGAGATTGTTGAAATTCGCTCGGTATTAACATGCGAATCTAGATATGGTGTATGTACCAAATGTTATGGACGAAGCATGTCTACAGGCAGAAAATCTAATATTGGAGATTCTGTAGGTGTAATTGCAGCACAATCAATTGGTGAACCAGGAACTCAGTTAACACTTCGTACTTTCCACGTGGGTGGTACCGCTTCTAACATTGCAACAGAATCTCAAATGGTTGCTAAGTTTGCAGGTATATTAGAGTTTGAAGAAATTAGAACTACTGAGTTAGAATCTAGTAATGGAAACGAAACTGTAGTAGTTGGTCGTCAAGGTGAAATAAGAATTCTTGATTCTAAGACCCGCACGCCAATTGTTACTATCAACATTCCTTACGGAGCTCACCTTAAAGTGAAAGATGGTAAGAAAGTAGAAAAAGGTGATCCTATTTGTACTTGGGACCCATACAATGCTGTAATTATTTCTGAGTTTAATGGTAAGTTAGCGTTTGAGAACATTATTGAAAACGTTAATTACAAGGAAGAATCAGACGAACAAACAGGTCACAAAGAAAAGGTGATTGTTGAAAGTCGTGATAAAACTAAAATTCCTTCAATCATTATTAAGGCAGAGAATAAAGACCTTGGTTCAAAGGAATACAACTTACCAGTAGGTGCGCATATTATTGTAGAAGCCGGACATAAAATTAAGGCAGGAGAGATTATTGCTAAGATTCCTCGCGTGGTTGGTAAAACCCGAGATATCACTGGAGGTTTACCTCGTGTAACTGAATTATTTGAGGCTCGTAATCCTTCTAACCCAGCTATTGTAACTGAGATTGATGGTGTAGTTACTTTCGGTGGCATCAAGCGTGGTAACAGAGAAATCATGATTACCTCTAAAGATGGCGAGCAAAAGAAATACTTAGTGCCATTGTCTAAGCATATCTTGGTTCAAGAAAATGACTTCGTAAAAGCGGGTTCTCCGTTATCCGATGGTTCAATTTCGCCACAAGATATCTTACGTATCGAAGGTCCTTTGGCTGTTCAGCGTTATATCTTAAATGGTATCATGGAGGTTTATCGTTTGCAAGGTGTAAAAATCAACGACAAGCACGTTGAGACTATCATCCGCCAAATGATGAAGCATATTGAAATTGTTGATCCAGGTGATACAACTTTCCTTGAAGGTGAATTTGTTAGTCGTTGGGATTTAAAACAAGCCAATGACTGGATTTTTGACAAGAAGGTGGTTATTGAGGCTGGAGATTCAAATAATGTGAAGCCAGGTCAGATTATCAGTATTCGCAAGCTACGTGATGAAAACTCTCAATTGAAGCGTAAAGACATGCGTTTAATTGAAGTTAGAGATGCCCAATCTGCTACAGTTACCCAAATCATTATGGGTATTACCAAAGCAAGTTTAGGTACGCATAGCTTTATGAGTGCGGCTTCTTTCCAGGAAACTACTAAAGTGTTAAACGAAGCAGCTATTTCTGGTAAGGTAGATAGAATGCTAGGATTAAAAGAAAACGTTATCGTTGGACATTTAATTCCTGCAGGTACTGGACACCGTGATTATGAAAAACTAATTGTTGGATCTAAAGAAGAATTTGAAGCATTGATGGCTTCAAAGGAAGACTAAAAGATTTCGATAAATAATAAAGTAAAGGTCGGTATGGAAACATGCCGGCCTTTTCTATTTTTGAACCATGAAATTAACCCAGTATTCACATGCAGCAGGTTGTGGCTGTAAAATGGCTCCTTCAGAATTGGAGAAGTTGTTAGGAGAAAGACAACCTTCGGCCTTTAAGAATCTCCTTGTAGGCAATCAAAGCAATGATGATGCTGCGGTTTGGGATTTAGGAAATGGGGAAGCATTGGTAAGTACGGTTGATTTTTTTATGCCTATTGTTGATGGAGCTTGGGACTTTGGAAGGATAGCTGCGGCCAATGCCATTAGTGATGTGTATGCTATGGGAGCTAAGCCAATTTTTGCAAATGCGCTGTTGGGTTGGCCTATTGGCACGCTTCCAATAGAGATGGCAGCCGAAGTAATGGAAGGGGCTAAAAGCATCTGTGCTGAAGCTGGAATTCCCATTGCTGGTGGTCATAGTATTGATAGCAAAGAGCCCATTTTTGGGTTGGCAGTAAATGGGTTAATTGCCAGAGAAAAAGTAATTACCAATAATGGTGCAAAAGCAGGAGATTATTTATACCTCACCAAACCCCTTGGTACAGGCATTATGGGCACAGCCATTAGAAGAGGTCTGGCTGATCCAAAACATGAAGAGGAAGTAATTGCTGTTATGAGTGCTTTGAATGTGATAGGTTCAAAATTAAATACCATTAATGGGGTGCATGCCGTAACTGATGTAACTGGGTTTGGCTTATTAGGCCATTTGCTAGAAATGTGTGGCACAGAATTAAGTGCAGTGGTTTTTACTAACAATATACCTTACTTTAATTTTTTAGATAGCTATTTGCAACAAAATATTATTCCAGATAATACCTACAGAAATTGGAATACATGGGAGAAAAAAGTAAGCGGTTTAACGGATATGAAATGGTTTCAATTGTTAAATGATCCGCAAACTTCGGGTGGTTTATTAATTGCGGTTGACCCAACATTAAAAGGTGAATTAGAAGTATTGCTGGAAGCAGAAGGTTTAAGTAGTTACGCACAACCTATTGGGCAATTTACGGCCTTAAGTAAAAGCATTGTAAATGTGAGTTAGTGATATGGTTG
>JBIKKC010000133.1:0-6632 GCA_044360615.1 Bacteroidia bacterium
GTCTGCATTGGTAAAGATTAGTCTACCTGCACCTTATAATTACTGTATATGTCAGGAAATTTGCCAACAGCCAACAGCCTACTTTCCGATACAAAACTTGCTAAAAATATTCGCCAATAAATCATCATTGGTTATCTCACCGGTTATTTCTCCTAGGTGAAAAATGGCTTTGCGATCGCCCAAGTTCAATGTTGATTGCATGTTGCGGAGTCTCCAAAAATAAGAAGCTACCAGGAAGACATTCGGTTTATGCTGCAAAAAGTAGCAAAATGGATGAGATTGGAGAGGATTGGTAGTAATTTTATTTTTTGCAACTACTCATTATCCACCAACCGAAACGCTCGCTTCGTTTGTTCAATCTCGCTATTGCTGATTCCAAATTTCTTGGCAACGATACGCCAGTTAGAAATTTCATGACGCATTTCATTTAAAATACGTCCAGCATTTTGACTTTTCAATTGATACAATTGAGCGGTTTCTATGGACAAAGTGATATCTAATTCATTGCTATTTTCAGAAATATTCAAGGTTAGCCCGTTACCCATTTCATTTGGGTTCATGTCGAACGCAGGAGATAAACGCCAGCCCAATGGAGTGAGAATAAATCCATGGTTTCGCAAATGGTCGTCTGTGTTTGACACTAAAATATTAAATGCCATTCTTCGCCACAACTGCTCTAAATCTTCTTTTGCTTCCGGACTATGTTGCATTATAAAACCAACCAGATCGTGGTAACCAATACCTTCAACATGATCCGCTCCATCTTGCAGGCCCAACAAAGTCATTGCAGATGCGAAGTGAATCCGCTTTTGCTCATCTGTTCTATCAAATCGTTTGGACAAAAAAGTATGATGCTTGCCTGAGAATTTTTGTAATCGAGCTTCTGAAACATGAATGCCACAAGCTTTGGCTAATTCGTGTAACACCATTTCCCAAGCACCCGCATTTTTCTCATCTCTTGAACTTGGGAATTTTGCAATCCATAAATGCCCTTTGTCATCTATCACACTAGCTTTAGGTCTAGCGCCTCCTAATGACGATCCTGGATCAATTAACACACTCAACCATTGGGAATACTCGGGGTTATTCATGGCATCATCACGTTCAAGCTGCAAACTGGCATGCTCTAGTTCACGAAGTGATGCCCAAGGCGGTGTTGCCATTTTCTTATGGTCATTCATGAAAGGCCCATCTTCACTCAATTTAAATCGCACTCCGCCCATTCGATGTCCGTCAAAAACACCCAACAAAAAATCACTTTCAAAAAGTGTACTTTCTTCTCGACGTTCTTGTTTTGCTTGCCATGCTTCTCTTCTTCGCATTAATAGCCTTCCCCAACGATCAGGCGATGAATCAAGGAATATCCCAAAGTTATTTTTCTCGTCAGGCAAATATTGCTTTCCCTTGTAAAATCCCAAATTTGGGTCTAAGGATAATATTGGGTTTTGATAGTTCACCCAAGACTCTGTGTATTCAAATGAGAATATCTCTTTACCACGCACGCGCTGTGAAGTCAAAAAACCCATTAATTGAGCTTCCTCCAGGAAATCCCAATCCGCATAGACCCATATTTTTGTTTCGCTCTGTTTCATGACTTTTTGGTTTGTTTGGGTGCACGTTTATTTGTGATGATTCCAGCATCTTGCAGTTTTCTTCCCAATGGATCAGCTGCTGCAACCGTGGTTAAATCTTTCTCTAATCCTAATACAAAAAGCACTTGCAAATAACTTCCAATTGCAACAGTAGGACTACCTTGTTCTATATTATAAATAGTTTTTCTTCCTAGCCCTGTGCGCTCAGCAATTTGCTCAGCGCTCAATTTTCTGCGCAAGCGAGCCAATTGTATATGCTCACCAAGATCCTTTAAAATCTTCAAGTTTTTAGGCAATATAGCGGGTCTTGTTTTCATATAATGTGTCTTATAATGCGCAAATATAATATTATTTATCCTTTTTATGACGCATTATTATATTTTGCTAACTGCTAACAGCTAATAGCCAACAGCCTACTTTCCAATACAAAACTTGCTAAAAATATTCGCTAATAAATCATCATTGGTTATCTCACCGGTTATTTCTCCCAGGTGAAAAATGGCTTTGCGAATGTCGAAGGCTAAGAGCTCCGTTTTGCGGTTTTGTTGCATGCTTTGCAATACCTGTTCTAAGGCTTGTGCCGCTTCGCTTAAAGCTTGGTAATGCCTTAGGTTGGTAATGATTACATCATTAGATACCTTGTCTTTGCTTACTACTTCTTGCAGTCGCGCATACAGTTGGTTCAAGCCGCTTTGGGCTTTGCTAGATAAATATATAAGCTCTGGTAAGCTGCTAAATTTAGCTTTAAAATCTTGCTCCTTACCTAGGTCAATTTTATTGGCTACGGGGATTACTGTTGCTTCTAAATTATCAAATTCTGCTAAGGCTTTGCTTAAGGAATCTAGGTCTGTTTCAAGGGCATCAAATAAGTAAATGATGATGCTGGCTTGCTTAATTTTTTCATAGGTTTTTTCTATGCCTATGCTTTCTATAAGGTCGGCGGTATGTTCTCTTATGCCAGCAGTATCTATTAAGCGATACACAATGCCGCCTAAGGTAAAACTCTCTTCTATGGTATCGCGGGTGGTGCCGGCAATGGCGCTTACTATGGCTCTATCTTCTTTAATAAGTGCATTGAGTAGGGTAGACTTGCCCGCGTTGGGTTTGCCCGCAATAACCGTAGGAACCCCGTTTTTAATGGCATTGCCCATTTTAAAAGTTTCTACCAATTGCAGCAGCATCTTGTGTAGGTTGCTTACCAAAGTTTGTAATTCTGGGCGACTAGCAAACTCAACATCTTCTTCGCTAAAATCAAGTTCCAATTCTATAAGCGAAGCAAAGTTGATAAGCTTTTCGCGCAGCATGGCAATTTCTTTAGAGAAGCCACCACGCATTTGGTTCATGGCAGTTTTATGACTCATCTCCGAGTTAGAGGCAATTAAATCGGCCACCGCTTCGGCTTGGGTTAAATCTAATTTGCCATTTAAGAAAGCCCTTAAGGTAAATTCTCCAGGTTGCGCCAAACGTGCGCCAGCGTTGATGAGTACTTCTAATATGCGTTGTTGTATATAGGTTGAACCATGGCAACTAATTTCTACCGTATTTTCTCCGGTATAGCTTTTGGGTTCAACAAAAACGGTGGCCAATACTTCGTCTATTATTTCTTCGGCTTGAACCAAACGCCCAAAGTGAGCTGTATGTGAAGTTACGGTAGTTAAGTTTTTGCCTGCAAAACATTGGTTGGCTATGGCAATGGCATGGGTTCCGCTTAAGCGAATAACGCCTATGGCGCCAAGGCCAGCAGGTGTAGCCAAAGCACAAATGGTATCGTTGGGTTGGTAAGAATTTGGGTTCACGTTTTTGTTTATTTTATCATCTCCATCAAATCACTTTCACTAATCATAGGAATGTTTAAATCGCTAGCTTTCTTTAGTTTTTCTGGTCCCATTTTATCGCCTGCAATAAGGTAGTTAAGCGATTTTGAAATACTGCCTACTATCTTTCCTCCATTGCGTTCAACCATTGCTTTTAATTCATCTCTACTCATACTAAAGGTGCCAGATACCACAAAGGTTTTACCTTCTAGTTTAGTAGAGCGTTCTAAGCCGGCTTCTTCTTTTACTTCTAATTGCAAACCGAATGCTTTTAGTCGTTCAATAGTATTTATATTATCTGCATCGGCAAAAAATAAGGCAGCTTGTTCCGCTATCTTTTCACCTATTTCATAAATATTGGCTAGCGCTTCTTTACTAGCTACTTTTAAATTATCAATATTGCCAAAATGCCTTGCTAATTTTTTAGCTACAGTTTCTCCAACCATTCTAATGCCTAAGGCAAACAAAACTCTTTCAAAGGGTACTTCCTTAGAGGCCTCTATGCCGGCTATTATATTGCTGGCTCCCTTTTCTTTGATAGAACGTTTTTTTATTTTCCCTTCAGCATCTTCTTCCAATTCAAATTCTAAGCCATTCAATTGTTCGTAGGTTAACTGGTATAAATCGGCATAGTTTTTTACCATACCTTTTTTAAACAATGCGGCTACCGTTTCTCCTCCAAGTCCATCTACATTCATTGCTCTTCTGCTAATAAAATGTTCTAACCTGCCAATGAGTTGTGGGGGGCAATGACTATCATTCGGGCAATAATGTACGGCCTCGCCTTCCTTACGTATAAGGGGGGTTTGGCATTCTGGACAATGCGTTATGTATTCAATTTTTTGTGCAAACAGGTCGCGCTGGCTAAGGTCTACGCCCATTACTTTAGGAATAATTTCTCCTCCTTTTTCTACATACACATAATCGAGGGTATATAAATCTAAGCGTTCAATTTCATCTGCATTGTATAAGCTTGCACGTTTAACGGTAGTGCCTGCAAGCAACACCGGTTCTAGATTTGCTACCGGCGTTATGGCACCAGTTCTACCTACTTGATAGGTTACTTTTAGTAAGCGGGTGCGTGCAGAAGCAGCCTTGTATTTATAGGCAATGGCCCAACGAGGTATCTTTGCCGTAAAGCCTAATTCTTCTTGCAGGGCGTATTGATTAACTTTAATTACTACACCATCAATTTCATAACTTAAGTGCTCGCGTGCTTGCTCATAATTTTGTATAAACTGCCATACCGCTTCAATATCTTTACACACTTCAAAATGGTCGCTTACCTGAAAGCCCCAACTGGCAGCCATTTCCAAGCTTGCTGCATGGGTTTCACTTACTTTATCCTCACTGTATACAAAGTATAAAAAAGCATCCAACGAGCGCTTGGCTACCTCTTTGGGGTCTTGTAATTTTAAACTGCCACTGGCAAAATTTCTGGGGTTTTTATACAAACGCTCGGGTATTTTGTCTTCATCTACGCCTTGCTCCAAAAGCTCTTTTTTCAAGGTATCGTTAAGGCGATCAAAGGTTTTACGGTGCATAAAAATTTCGCCTCTTATTTCAAAACTAGGAGGGTAATCACCGCTAAGTTGTTGTGGTATGCTTCTAATGGCTTTCACATTGTTGGTTACATCATCTCCTTTGGTACCATCGCCACGTGTAACCCCACGTAGCAATTTACCGTTTTCGTAGGTAAGACTAATGGCTAAGCCATCAAATTTTAACTCGCACACATATTCTACCGAGTGGCCAATAGATTTTTTTATTCTTTCGTCGAACTCTAACAACTCTTCTTTAGAATAGGTATTACCCAAACTTAACATGGGGTATTTGTGTGCGGTTTGCACAAAGTTTTTGGTAATATCTCCGCCCACTTCTTGGGTAGGCGAGTTGGGCCAAGCCAATTCTGGGTAGGCCGCTTCTAGGCTTTCTAGTTGCTTTAAGAGCATGTCAAACGCATAATCGCTAATACTTGGGTTCGACAATACATAGTACCTGTAGTTATGTTCTTGGAGTGTTTTACTTAGGCTATCTATTTGTGCTTTTGCTTCAGCTTGGTTCATGCCGCCAAATTAATAAAACCCTTACATAGAAATATGCCTAACAATCCACATTTTTGTTGCATGCAATTATTTGGTAAAGAAAAGGCCTCTGGCCTCTGGCTTCTAGCCTCTGGCTGTTGGCTGTTGGCAATGCTATTTTATGCTGGTTCTTTAAGTGCCCAGCATACGTATATTAGAACGGGCGGGCCTACAGATTATATCTTAGATAGAATAGAATTAAAAAGTGGTCAATTTGCCAATGATTATTTTCATACTACCTTAAAAAGTTACCGCAGAATGGCCATTGCCAACTATGTGGATAGTTTACAGGTAGATCAAATGAATTTAAGTAAGGCAGATTATTTTAACTTAGCATACCTTATCAACGATAATTTTGAATGGAGCAAACAATCCTCTACACTTTCTAAAAAGGCCTTTCTTAAAACTTTATATACGCGTAAGGCTGCTATGTATAGTGTGCAGATTCCAGATTTTAATTTAGTGGTAAATCCGGTTTTATTGTATCAAGTTTCGAGCGACAAAAATAGCTTTGGCGAGAACGCTTTAATTAATAATAGAGGCTTAGAAATTAGAGGTAATGTGGGCAAGAATATTGGCTTTTATACCCAAATTAGCGACGAAATACTGAAACCTTATAGCTGGGTAGATGAATATTACCAGCGCGATAGAAGTTTAATGTACACCAATTTTGTGAAGGGCTATGGCACGTATTATGGGTATTTTTTAAGCAATGCTTATGTAACGGCTAACCTTAATAAATACATGGACTTACAATTTGGGCACACGCGCAATTTTATTGGCGATGGCTACCGCAGCTTTATTATGGGCGATAACCATCCAGAATATTTGAATATGCGTTTAAATACCCGAATTTGGAAAATGAACTATACCAATATTTGGGCCGAGTTAAGAGATCCTGCTAGTTCTGGTCGTGGCGCACAACCTAGACACTACATGGCAACACATCATTTAAGTTTGAACCTAGGAAAGAATTTCAATTTAGGCCTTTTTGAAACGGTATTGTTTAATAGAGACAGCGGCTATGTAAATACAGGCTTTGATCCCAATTACCTTAACCCAGTTATTTTTTATAAGTCGATAGAAAATGGCATGAATAGCACCGATAAAACCATTATTGGGATTAATTACAAGTACAACTT
>JBIKKC010000014.1:0-19773 GCA_044360615.1 Bacteroidia bacterium
ATCCGAAATGCGCAACACTTTTTTATAGTGTAAAGGAGGAACACCTTGCATCATTTCATCAAGTATTGTTTCAGGATCTTCATTTCTTGGATTATCTGAAGTTAAAATCACGCGTGTGCTTTTATTACAAGCTACGGCTGCCATCACAGGGCGTTTTGCCGCATCTCGGTTACCACCGCACCCAACCACAGTGATTAATTCTTCATTACCAGTTCTAGTTTGGTTAATAGTTGCAAGCACATTTTCTAAAGCATCGGGAGTATGTGCATAATCTACTATACCAACTATACCATTGGTAGAACGCAGGTATTCAAATCTACCAGCTACTGCGTTTAAACTACTTAAATGAGTAATGATATCCTGCTTTTCTTTACCAAGTAAGTATGCTACTCCATAAACAGCCAATAAGTTATAGGCATTAAAATTACCTACTAATTTAAACCAAGCCTCTTCGCCATCTATATTTAAGAGCATACCATTAAAATCGCTTTCAATAATGCGCGCCTTAAAATCTGCCATCTGCTGTAAACCATAAGTATAACGGGTAGCGCGAGTATTCTGCAACATCACCATACCATTCTTATCGTCTTTATTGGTAAGTGCAAATGCATCCGTATTAACCTCATCAAATAATTGCTTCTTTGCTTTTATATAGGCATCAAAAGTCTTGTGATAATCTAAATGATCGTGGGTAATATTACTAAAGGCTATACCTGCAAAATGCAAACCCTTAATTCTGTTTTGGTGAATGGCATGAGAGCTAGCTTCTATAAAACAATATTCGCAACCTGCATTTACCATTTGTCTTAACAAGGCATTTAACCTTATCGCATCTGGGGTGGTATGAGTGGCAGGAATTACAGTTTCGTCTATTTGATTTTGCACGGTAGACAATAAGCCTACATGATGGCCAAAGGATCTAAACAAACGAAATAATAAAGTTGCAATTGTGGTCTTACCATTGGTACCTGTTACACCAACCAAACTAAGTTGTTTACTTGGCTCATCATAAAAACGGGCAGCCATTAAAGCCACAGCAGCCGAGCTGTCTTTAACATGAATATAGGCAACACCCGCTACTATATTTTCTGGCAATACCTCACAAACTATAGCAGTACAAGATTTTTCTACTACCTGGGGAATGTATTGATGGCCATCTGTAACAGTTCCCTTCACAGCAAAAAATAAAGTTCCCACTGAAGCTTCTCTGCTATCGAAGCTTAATAAGTGAATTTCCTGAGCAGTGTTTCCTAAAATCTGCAAAGGCTCAATGGCTGATATAAGTTGTTCTAATGTTTTCATTAGCTTAATTCAAGTTGAATGGTTTGATACTTGCGAACAGGTGAACCTGGAGTAAGGGATTGTTTTCTAACTTTTCCCATACCTTTCACTTCAACCTTAATTCCTTTGCGCTCTAGAAGGTATAAAGCATCTCTTGCACCCATGCCTCTTACATCAGGCATTTTGCCACTTTCTAGCAACACTGGTTCTAAGGCAACCGAGTTATCTTGAGGCATTCCAATTACCCAATCAGATTCATCTTCGTGAATAGAATCGTTGTGAAAATGAGAAGACAATTGAACCTTGTTTAAAATAGTTTTTACATCTTCCTTACGGGCATTGGGTATAGTAGGCAAATCCATGCTCGGTTGCTTCATCACAAACTTTAGCTCTTGGTGTAAAGACAAGGAACTGGCATAAACCTTATCAGCAATTTCTTTAAATACAGGAAGGGCAACTTTTGAAGCATAATAGTTTTCTTTACGCGGCCTACCTATCATCACAAAGCAAGAATACTTTGGGTTTTCTGCAGGGAAGTAACCACAGAAGGAAGCACGATAGCTCTTTCCTCCAGCCTTGTATCCACTGCGATTATTGGCAACCACAGCTGTTCCAGTTTTACCTGCATAGGTATAATATCCGCTTTTTAATTGTGAAGCAGTTCCTCTTAACACAACGCCCTCCATCATGCTGCGCAATTGCAATACAACTTCTGGTTTGCATACCGCTTGGTTCATTACTTTTCTATCAAAGGTTTTCACAACGCGACCTTCTTGCTCTATACGTTTTACTAAAAGAGGCTTCACCATAACGCCATTGTTTGCTACGGCATTGTAAACCGTAAGCATTTGCAATGGGGTTAGTAATAACTCATATCCAATGGCCATCCAAGGGAGGCTGGTGCACGACCATGATTTGCTATCAGGGCTTTTAACTACAGGAGCGCCAACACCATTGATTTGAAGACTCAACTTTTCGGTTAAACCAAGACGTTTGTAATGCTCGTATAGTTGTTCTGGGTGCTTAGCATAAAACCGAGCCATTTGCTTGGCAAAAGCCACATTTGAAGAATGTTCAAAAGCATACTGCATATCTATAACACCTGTACCTAAATGAGAATCTTTCATGGTGGCATTACAAAAGTTTTTCTCTCCACCTTCAGTATCTACGTTATCAGTTGGTAGTACATATCCATCATTCAATAAAGCCATCATAGAAACCAGCTTAAAGGTTGAACCAGGTTCTACCGCTTCACCCACCGCATAATTGTATTTTTCGTGGTAAACACCTTGAGACTCTCTGGTAAGATTGGCAATCGCTTTTAGCTCTCCAGTGGAAACTTCCATAAGAATGGCAGTGCCATAATCTGCATCATTTTCTATAAGTGTACTTAATAGTGAGTGCTCTGCTACATCCTGCAAATTGATATCAATTGTAGTTACCAAGTCTTTGCCTTGTTGTGCTTCAATCATCAATTCATCATTTACCGGAATCCATGTTCCACCAGCAATACGTTGCATTACATGTTTGCCACTTTTGCCACTTAAATCTTTGTCAAAAAAACCTTCTAACCCAACCTTTACATTTCCCTCTGCTTGCTTAAATCCAATGGTACGTTCTGCTAACATATCAAAAGGTTTTTCTCTTCTGCTGCGTGGGTTTAGGATCAAACCACCTTTATATCTACCTAATCTAAAAATTGGGAATTGGGTAAGTGAACGCATTTGTTTATAACTAACCTTGCGCTTAAAAATATTATAGCGCTTACCTTCTTTACGTAAACTAAGCAATTGCTTTTTATAGTTTTCAACTGATTTGTCTTGAAATAGATTAGCTAAGCAAATTGCTAGCGAATCAATATTTTGTTGAAAGGATTCATCCTCCGTAAAACCTGGAGCCTTAGCATCTAAAATAACATCATATATAGGCACCGATGTAGCTAATAAATTACCTTTACAATCAAAGATATTTCCGCGTACAGATTCAATCTCAACTTCACGTGTGCCTAACTCCTCGGCCATATCTCTCCATTGTTTACCCTCTATAATTTGCACTTTAACCAAGCCATACACTACCAAAAGAGCAAATAGCATCATGCCCGAAAACACCAAGGTGCTTCGCACAAAAATTGCTTTTCGGGTATTGGTATTAGTTGCCACTATAGGTAATTTTTTGAGGAGGTGTTTTTAATTCTTTAATACCTGTTTTTTCAAGCTTCTTAGCCACCGCACTTTGTTTGCTTGCCCGCATGAGTTCGCTAGAAACAGAAATATATTCGCTACGCAAATCCTTTACTTCTTTGTTTAGTTTATCTGTTTCTCTAATGAGTTTTTCGGCACGGTGACTACTATAAATAAATAGCATTACCCAGAAGAATACATAAGCCAAAAAAGGCGCTTGCTTTCTTAAAAAATCCGGATTGATTCGGAAATCATAATCGGCAAGTTTGCGCACGCGATCTGTAAACTTTTTAGTCTCCAAATCGGGTATAGCATTCCCCTTGTTTTGCTCTTCTGTAATAATTTTATTCATCCGTTTATTGGCCTATTTTCTCGGCAATTCTCAGTTTAGCACTTCGTGATCTTGGGTTTAACTCCAGCTCTTGTGGAGAAGCAGTAACTACCTTTCTGGTGATAGGCTTAAGCGGTCTACTTACATTACCATAAAGATCTTTTTCCTCATCCCCGTTAAAGTTGCCTGTTTGCATAAAGTTTTTTACCAAACGGTCTTCTAAAGAATGGTAACTCATTACTACAAGCCTACCGTTGGTTTTTAATACTTGAGGAGCTTGAATAAGGAATGCTTTAAGCACTTCCATTTCTTGGTTAACTTCAATTCTCATGGCTTGAAAAACTTGTGCTAAGAATTTATAATCACCAAACTTTGGAGTATACTTTTTTAAAGCTTCTTTAAGATGAGCTACAGTTTTAATAGGTTCAACACTGCGGTAGGCAACAATCTCGCGCGCCAAGGCGCGCGAATTTTTCAACTCACCATACTGATATAAGATATCTGCAAGCTTACTTTCGCTACTTGTATTTAGTAACTCAGCAGCCGAAATACCTGCCGCTCTATCCATACGCATGTCCAATTCTGCTTCATCAAAACGGAAGGAAAAGCCACGGTCTGCTTCATCAAATTGGTGAGAACTAACTCCTAAATCTGCTAGAATACCATCTACTGGTAAAAGCTCTTGATAGTCTAAATGATTACGTAAAAATTGAAAATTCTGATCTATAAATACCAAACGTGTATCGTTAGGGATATTTGCCTTGGCATCCTCATCTTGATCGAAAGCTACCAAGGTTCCTTTTTTACTTAAAAGATTAAGAATAGCTTTAGAATGACCTCCACCTCCAAAGGTTACATCCACATAAATGCCATTAGGTTCAATACTTAAACCCTCTAAACATTCTTTAAGCATTACAGGAGCATGGTATTTATTTTCCATCTTCATCCTCCTTTTTACGCTTACCCATTACCTCTTCTGCCAACGCGCTAAAGTCGGATGGCTCCTCATTTAACATCTTATTATACTCTGCCTTATTCCATAATTCGACTTTATGGCCATAGGCTAATAATACTAACTCACCTTGCAGTGCAGCATATTCTTGTAATTGTTTAGGTATAAGCACACGGGCCGAACCATCCATTTCTAACTGAGAAGCGCCACGCAAAAAGTAACGCTTAAACATGCGCTCCTTCTGAATGTAATCTGAAAGCTTATCTATTTCTGATGCGATGGCCTTCCATTCATTGCTAGGATACAAAACACAACACTTCTCAAAACCACGGTTAATAAAAAACGAGTCTTTGGCGGCCTCGGGTAACTGCTTTTTTAAGGCAGCAGGAATCATTACCCTCCCTTTGGCGTCCATTTTAACTTCGTATTCTCCGTGGAGCATTGTCATTGTAAGTGTGCAGCGATTACAGTGTAAAAGTAAAATCTTTTTACCACTTTTCACCACTTTCTCCCACTTTGTGAAAAAAATGCGACATTTCCACACTATTGTGGATTTTTAAAATCCCCCGAAATAGCTTTAAAATATGGCCATAAGAGCACTTTTGGAAAAAGTGGGAGAATTTTGCCTGTTTAAAACTGTTAGAAAGCTGTGGATTATTGTGGATAACCAAAATCGCTACCTTTGGGGTCATGCAAAACTCCAGGTTAACCTTAAGCTTAAACTTCTTGTGGGTACTCCTTGCGTGAAAGAATTTGAAGTTACCTTTAACGAAATGCTATTGCCACAACAACTTTATTTGCTGCGTATCAAAACAAGCCAAGGCTACTACTTCAAAAAGTTAGCGGTAGAGTAATACCTAAATTATGCCCAAAACCTCATTGCCAATAGAGCCCATAGAAATAGAACCCGATAATTTTCACTTATTCTTAACTGTAAAAATTGGCGTAAAAAAAGCACGCTTACTTTTAGACACTGGAGCTTCACGAACTGCTTTTGATTTGCACCGATTTGAAAACTTTGCGCATAGAAATAAACAAGACCATCAAGAGATTAATTCGGTTGGACTAGGATCAAACGAAGTTAAAACCCACTTGGCCCAAATAAATACCTTAAAACTAGGCGAAATTAAACACAAAGGTTTATTGGCTGCTGTTTTAGATTTAGCGCATGTAAACCAAGCTTATGAACTCTTGCAGTTACCCCCTATTGATGGGGTAATGGGAAGCGATATTTTAATGCAATACTTGGCAACCATTAACTTAAAGAAAATGGAGCTAAGCTTGCACTATCCTGCTTAAGGTTACTGTACTTCTTTTAATAAATCTTCTGGACTCTTTCCTAAATTTTCTAGCGCAAATTTTGCATCCTCGCTTAATTCTGCTTTAGGATACTGAGTTATAAATTGCTCGTATAAAGCTTTTGCTTTTGGCAACTCATTTAAATTATTCTCATAGGTGTAGGCACTTAAAAATAAGGCCTCTTCTGCATAAGAAGATTTAGGATATTGTTGCAATAATTTAGCTAAAATCTCAACTGCTTCATTGGCTTGGTTCAACACAATGGCACGTTGCGACGCTTTAAATAAAAACTCAGCTGCAAATTCATCATCTGGATAGGTAGTTGCAAAATCTAAATAGGCTGTTTTTAAATTTTGCATCAAACTTTCGCTAAATGCAGAATCGTTCTGCTCCATATCTTTGATGCTTTTTATAGCTTTCTCCTTAGGAGATTGGCAGGCTGTTAACACTAAAACGGCTAACATAAATCCTATAATTTTATGCTTCATAATGGTTATTTTTTCAATATTGGTTGGTTCTTAACATTACTAGGGTGCAAGCTTCAATGGGTTCAATGCCTTCTGCCGTAAGTTTCTTTTCGAAAGCTGGATTTTCTGTACCTGGATTAAAAACAACTCGCTTAGGTTTTAAAGCCAAAATTTTATCCTTAAAATTTTCCTGCATTTGAGGATTTAAATAAAGTGTTACCGTATCAAATGTTTGGTTGCTTGGCCACTCATTTTCTATGATACTATTGCCAATATTTCCCTTTTTTATACCAAAAGGATACACTTCATGGGCATACTCTTTTAACATTTCGGTAGCTATATAGGCATATCTATCTGGGTTAGGACTTGCACCTACAACTAAAGTTCTTTTCATTCAGGGGCAAAGTAAAGCCCTTTATAAGAGATTAGAAAAGACTTCTATAAAATCTTATTTTCGCCTGCGTTTAGAAAGTAGAGAATAATATACATGAAAATTAGTTATAAGTGGTTACAAGATTTTATTGGCACAGCGCATCCTGCTGTTGAAGTAGGTAATTTGCTTACTGGCTGCGGGTTAGAAGTAGAAGACATTAGCACTTACCATTCTATTCCAGGTGGCTTAGAAGGCATAGTTATTGGCGAAGTTTTAACCGCCATACCACACCCAAACGCAGATAAACTAAGGGTTTGCACCGTAGCCCTAGGCCAAGCAGAACCCAAACAAATTGTTTGCGGAGCCCCCAATGTAGCTGCTGGACAGAAAGTACTAGTAGCCACTGTTGGCGCCACTGTACACCCCACAAAAGGTGAACCCTTTGAAATTAAAAAGGCCAAAATAAGAGGAGAAGTAAGCGAAGGGATGATTTGCGCCGAAGACGAATTAAGCTTGGGTGAGAGTCATGATGGTATTTTAGTTTTACCCGCCCATTATGAGGTTGGAAAACCTGCATCTGCTTATTTTGAGGTGTATGCCGATGAAATTTTAGAAATTGGCCTAACCGCCAATCGCGGAGATGCGGCTAGTCATTATGGGGTTGCCAGAGATTTAAAAGCCCTCGGTTTGAACCTACAACTGCCCACTAAACCAACTTTAAATTATACAGAATCGGAAGCTATTTCTGTTGAATTGCAACCTGAAAGTGGCTGTTTGCGCTATAGTGGGGTTCTGCTAACTGGCATTAAAGTTAGTGCTTCACCAGCTTGGTTACAAAATAGATTAAAAGTAATTGGCTTGAGCCCAATTAACAATATAGTAGATGCCACCAATTATATCTTGCATACTTGGGGTCAGCCACTACACGCCTTTGATGCAAGCAAAATTGTTGGGGGTAAAATAGTTGTACGCAAGGCTGCACAAGGAGAAAAAATTACCACTTTAGACAAGGTTACACGAGAGCTTAAAGGTTTAGAATGCCTCATTGCAGACGCTCAAAAGCCATTGGCCTTAGCGGGTGTATTTGGAGGATTAGATTCTGGCATAACAGCAGAAACAGAACAAATTTTTATTGAAAGCGCTTGGTTTGATTCGGTGGCCATTAGAAAAAGCGCTAAAGCCCATGGCCTGCATACAGATGCCAGCTTTAGGTTTGAACGCGGTACCGACCCAAACATTACCGTGGAGGCCTTAGAGCGTGTAACTGCGCTTATTTTAGAAATAGCTGGTGGGCAAGTTGCCTCTGCTTTAATTGACGTGTACCCCAATCCGGTTAAAGCCAAAGAAATTGTATTTGACCCTGCCAAAAGTAATGCCCTAATTGGTAAAGAAATTCCTGAGACCTTGGTAAAGAAAATCTTAAATGATTTAGAAATTGAGGTAGGTTCAAACAGCCCAACTACTTGGTTGCTTAAAGTGCCACCTTACCGGGTAGATGTAGATAGACCCGCAGATATAACCGAAGAAATTTTGCGCATTTATGGCTTGAACCAAATAGAAATGGGGCATGAAATTAAGAGCGCTATGACCTTTAGTGCTGCCTCGGCAGGAAGGCAAATTAAAGAACGACTTTGCCAATGGTTAAGTGCCCAAGGCTTATTAGAAATGGCCAGCAACTCCCTCACCAAAAGTTCTTATTACACCGAAGAGGAATTGCAAGGAGCGGTAACTTTATTAAACCCATTGAGTCAGGACTTAGAAACCCTTCGCCTAGATTTTTGTCATGCCATACTAGAAGCAATACAATACAACAATAACCGCAAAAACCAGGATTTACGCTTCTTTGAAGTAGGCAAGACTTACCATAGAAATGGGGAAATAAATAATTTAGGAAGCTATACCGAGCGTAAACATTTGGTGCTGGCTTTATATGGTAGAAAGCAGCCAGAATCTTGGAATAGCCCAAAGCAAGACTTTAGTTATTTTGGCTTAAAAGGCTTGCTTGAGCGATTATTAAAACAGATTGGCATTAACGGGGTGCAATATGGCTTTGAAGCAGATAAACGCTTTGACCAAGCCACCCAGCTTGTATTTAGAAAGCAAGTTTTGGGTACGTTTGGGATGTTAAATACAAAATTGGCTAAAGGATTTGATATAGATAGGCCGCTTTGGTATGCCGATTTAGATCTAGATGTAATAATTGAAATTGCCAGTAAACAAAGCTTTAAACTTAAACCTGTGAGTGTTTTTCCTAGCGTTAGAAGGGATTTGGCATTAGAATTAGACGAGGCCATAACTTATTTGCAACTAGAAAAAATTGCCTTAAAAGCTGCTCCTAAACTCCTTAAGCAAATAAATGTGTTTGATGTGTACACTGGAGATAAAATTGCAGCAGGCAAAAAATCGTATGCCCTAAGTTTTATGTTGCAAGACGAGCAAAAAACGCTTACAGATGAGGAGATTGATGCCACTATGCAACAATTGATTGCGCAATTTAGCAAAGAAACTGGGGCCATTTTAAGGGGCTAAGCATGAACCAAGCCGAGCAAGCAGCCTTACTTAAATTAAAACTTCAGCGCATTGTAGCCTTGAACCAACACTTGCAGGAAGCCTTAGAAAAAGAGCAAAAGAAGAGCGCCCAACTGCAAAAAGACTTGGAAGAATACAGAAAAAGTGAAGACATAGCAGAAGAAAGAAATAAAATTAGTAAACTTGCTGTTGGAATTTGTCTGAGTAGCATGGATGAGAAAGAGGTAAAACAAAACCTCCAACTTTATATCAAGCAAATAGATGAATGCCTAAAGTTGTTAAACCAAATGTCTGACAACACTTGAACGAGTTATCGATTAATATCCATATAGCAGGGAGAGCTTACCCGCTTACCGTAACTGATGCGGAAGAAGCGAATGTAAGAGCTGCAGGAAAACTCATTCAAGACAAACTGAACGAATACCAAAAGCAGTTTGCCTTGAAAGACCAAAGAGATGCCTTGGCCATGCTGGCCTTGGAGCTTGCCACAGAGAACCGCACTTTAAAAGAGGCTGCGGAACTAGCTAACCAAGACCTTCAAAAGGAACTGGATAGTATGCAACAACTCTTGGCACACGTTCAATTGTAAAGACTTACGCTTAACAACGTTTATTCAACTTTAAACGTTAAAACCGAAATGGAAATTTACTTAGTAGTTATTATAGTCATGCTTGCCATAGGTGCAGGAGCGGCCGTAATGTGGGTGTTGCAAAACAACCTCCTTAAAACAAAATCACAAGCAATTGTTAGAGAAGCGGAAGAAAAAGCGGAAATTATGAAGAAGGACCGCTTATTGGAAGCAAAAGAAAAGTTTTTACAGCTTAAATCAGACCACGACAAAGAAGTTACGCAGCGTAACCAGCAAATCTTGAAAGAAGAAAATAGGATTAAGCAAATGGAAAATACGCTGAAACAAAAGATGGAAACTTTTCAGCGTAAAGATTCGGAGCTTGATTCTTTAAAACAAAGTCTTGAAAAACAGCAAAGTACTGTTGCTCAGAAAAAAGAGGAAGCAGAAAAGATGCTTCAAAATCAAGTAAAGCAATTAGAAAAAATTGCTGGCCTTACTGCAGAAGAAGCCAAAAAACAATTGGTAGAGGCCTTGCAAGAGGAAGCCAGAACAGAGGCCCTATCTAAGGTGAAAGACATTATAGATGAAGCAAAACTTACTTCTGTTAAAGAGGCTAAGAAAATTGTGTTAGGCACTATTCAACGCACCGCAGCAGAACAAGCCATTGAAAATTCTGTAAGTGTTTTTAACATCGAAAGCGATGAATTAAAAGGTAGAATTATTGGTAGAGAAGGAAGAAACATTCGTGCCTTAGAAGCAGCAACAGGTGTTGAGTTTATTGTAGATGATACCCCTGAGGCTATTATTTTATCATGCTTTGACCCAATTCGCCGCGAGATTGCACGATTGGCCATGCATAGATTGGTTACAGATGGCCGTATACACCCAGCACGTATTGAAGAGGTAGTTGCCAAAACCAAAAAACAAATTGAAGAAGAGTTAGTAGAAATTGGTGAACGCACGTGTATCGACTTACAAATACATGGCTTACACCCTGAGTTAATTAGAATGGTTGGAAGAATGCGTTACCGCAGTTCTTATGGCCAAAACTTACTACAACACAGTAGAGAAGTAGCAAACCTTTGTGCTACCATGGCAGCAGAATTGGGTTTAAATGTTAAGTTGGCTAAACGCGCCGGACTTTTACACGACATTGGAAAAGTGCCAGATGATGATGCAGAAACACCACATGCTTTATTAGGACACAAACTAGCCGAGAAATATAAAGAGAACTGGGAAGTAGTAAATGCCATTGGCGCGCATCACGATGAGATAGAAATGACCACCATGTTGGCACCTATTGTTCAGGCTTGTGATGCTATCTCTGGTTCTAGACCAGGCGCTAGAAGAGAAGATTCTGAGAACTACATGAAGCGTCTTAAAACGCTAGAGAATATTGCCTTAAGCTATAATGGAGTTGAAAAAGCATTTGCCATTCAAGCGGGTAGAGAATTAAGGGTAATGGTAGAAAGTGAAAAGGTAAGCGACGACCAAGCAGATTTAATGTCGATTGACCTTTCGCAACGTATTCAAAAAGAAATGACTTACCCAGGTCAAATTAAAATAACGGTTATCCGCGAGAAGCGTTCGGTTAATTTCGCAAAATAGCGCGGTGTGGCGCGGAGTTGCACGGTATAGCTTGGTATTGCACAGAGTTGCGCGGTATGGCGTGGAGTGGCTCGCCCCTAATGCGCCTCCAGCCAATTATTACCTACACCTACTTCAGCCACAACCGGCGTTAACAACTCCATAGCGCTTTCCATATTTGCTACAACTAAAGGTTTTAATTTTTCTACTTCTGTTTTATGTGCATCAAAAACCAATTCGTCGTGCACCTGAAGTACCATCTTAGAATGTACAATGCCATTGGCAGGGTCTTTTAAAGCTTTATGTATCTTAATCATGGCCAACTTAATCATATCTGCGGCACTGCCTTGTATGGGTGCATTAATTGCATTGCGCTCTGCAAAACCACGTACCGTAAAGTTAGCCGAATTAATATCACGCAAATACCTTCTTCTTCCCATTAAGGTTTCTACATATTCATGCTCTTTTGCAAAATTGATAGTTTCATCCATATACCGTTTTATACCTGGATACGATTTAAAATACTCCTCAATAATTTGTGCAGCTTCTTTTCTACTAATCCCTAAATTTTGGCTCAAACCAAAAGCACTTTGGCCATAAATAATTCCGAAGTTTACCGCTTTCGCATTCCTTCTTTCTTCCGAAGTAACATCGGCCAAATCTTTATTATATACACGCGCTGCCGTAGCTGCATGTATATCCAATTTGTTTTTAAAGGCCTCAATCATGGCTTCTTCCTTTGCCACCGAAGCTATAATGCGTAACTCTATTTGCGAATAATCTGCACTTAATAAAACGTACTCCTCATTTCTGGGAATAAAGGCTTTCCTTACCTCTTTGCCTCTATCTGTTTTAATAGGTATGTTTTGCAAATTAGGATTGGTAGAACTTAACCTTCCTGTAGCGGCAACTGCCTGGTTAAAACTTGTGTGCACTCTCCCAGTAAGCGGATTAATCATAGTTGGTAAAGCATCTACATAAGTAGATTTTAACTTCTGCATTTGCCTAACCGTTAATATTTTTTTCACTATCTCATGTTCACTTAAGCCTTGCAAAACATCTTCATCGGTTTTATACTGACCTGTTTTTGTTTTCTTAGCTTTGGGGTCGAGCCTTAAGTGATCAAACAACACCTCTCCCAATTGCTTAGGCGAACTAATATTAAACGAAACACCTGCTAAGGCTAAAATTTCTTTCTCTAAAATACTTAAATCAAGTTCTAATTCTTTAGAATAATCCTTTAAAAATCCTTCATTTATTTTTATGCCCTCCATTTCCATATCGCTTAACACATCAACAAGCGGTAGTTCCATGGTTTGCAATAAATTCTCTGCATTCTTAACCTGCAACTCTGGCAATAACAAATGTTTCAATTGCAAAGTTACATCGGCATCTTCGGCTGCATACTCTTTAATTTTCTGCACATCTACATCGCGCATGCTCAATTGGTTTTTACCTTTTTTACCAATTAGATTTTCTATACTAACAGGTTGATAATTTAGATAAATCCCACTTAAATAATCCATCCCATGACGTTGGTCTGCATCTATTAAATAATGAGCCAACATAGTATCAAAAATGGGGCCCTCTAAACGCAAGCCATACCGTTTTAAAATATTTAAATCATACTTAATATTTTGCCCAATCTTAGAAATACTTTGGCTTTCAAAAACTGGCTTAAAGGTTTCGAGAACGGCTTTAGCGGCATCAAACTCAGTTGGGCAAACAATGTACCAAGCATGGTGTGGTTTAACCGCAAAAGATAATCCTACAATTTCGGCCTCAGTGCTTTCTAATTGCGAGGTTTCAGTATCAAAGCAAACCTCTTTATGGTTTAATAATTCTGCTAAGCAAGCTAATCTTTCTTCTTCGGTTTGAACCAATATATAGTTGTGTTCAACCGATTCAATGGTTTGATAATTCTTTGCAGGTTCGGCAGACACTTCTTCATTGTTCGGTTCAGCAAGAGAACCTACAGGACTGCTAACCTTAGCTACTGCTCCTTGGTTAAACAAATCAAAAGCACTAGATTGCGTTTGGTTGCTTGGTGGAGCTTGTGCGCTGCTGCCTAAAGGCTCGCCAAATAAGCGTTTACCTAAGGTTTTAAATTCGAGTTCTGCAAATAGTTTTTCGGTAGCTTCTTTATCTGCTGGTTCAAGCAATAACTTTTCTTCTTCAAAGTCGATAGGTACATTAATATCTATAGTAGCTAATCGCTTACTCAACAAAGCTTGTTCGCGGTTATTTTCTACATTCTCTTTTTGCTTTCCTTTTAGTTCATGTGTATTTGCCAAAAGGCCTTCTACGCTTCCATATTTTTGAACCAAAAGTTTAGAGGTTTTCTCACCAATTCCCGGAACTCCAGGAATATTATCTACCGCATCACCCCATAAACCTAAGATATCTATTACTTGCTTTACCTCTGTAATTTCCCATTTTTTAAGTACTTCTGGAATACCCATAATTTCTATTTCATTTCCGAGGCGGGCTGGCTTATAAATAAAAATATGCTCCTCTACCAACTGCGCAAAATCTTTGTCGGGCGTCATCATAAACACATCAAAACCATGGGATGCTGCCTTTTTAGCTATGGTACCAATGATATCATCGGCCTCATATCCATCCATTACCAAAAGTGGAATATGCATAGCCCTAATAACATCCATAATAAATGGTAAAGATTTGCTAATGTCTTCTGGCATTTCTTCTCTATGGGCCTTGTAAGCTTCAAACTCAATATGCCTAGCCGTGGGTGCGGCGGTATCAAAGGATACCCCAATATGCGTTGGTTTCTCGCGCTTTATCACATCTAATAAAGTGGTAGTAAAACCAAAAATGGCCGAGGTATTAAACCCATAGCTTGTTACACGGGGGTTCTGACTAAAGGCAAAATATGCCCGATAAACCAATGCCATACCATCGAGGAGAAAAAGTTTCTTTTGCGTCATAGGCGCAATATAAGAAATATGCTTGCCCGATGAAACTAATTGCCAGCAGGAACCATCTTCCCCCCTAGCCCCCCTTCCAGGGGGGATTTACATGAAACTTCTTGCTTGCCCGACGGGGCGTTACCGAAGGCTGGAACTATGGTCTATAGTCTATGGACTGCTTCACTGCAAACGAAAAACAATGGGTAAAACCATTCTTACGGCAACAGGCTTATCGTTTTGGCTAGCGGGTGTCCATTGGGGCATGCTTTCTATTACCCTTACCGCCTCTTCATCACAACCAAAGCCAAGGCTGCGCTCTACCTCTATTTGTTGAACCTCCCCATTTCTACTGATAATAAAAGAGATAACCACTTTACCTTCCTTGCCATTTTCGCGGGCCAAACTTGGATAATTTAAATGCTTTCCAATAAAAGTGTACATGGCTTCGAGTCCGCCCGGAAACTCTGCCATTACCCCTACCGATGCCGCATCTAAAATTTCATTAGATGCTCCTCCTCCAACAATTGGCAAAGTGCCTGTTCCCCCTAAACCACCCAAACCAGGGATTGCCATTCCCCCTAAAGCTGGACCAGCACTGCTACCTACAGCAGATATACTTGCAATGGCGGCAGTAACTAATTTCTTTACCTCGGCCTTTTTAAGTGGCTTTTGCGCCAATTGCTTATCTGGAACAATTTTAAAATTTACAGGATCTAAAATAATTTCAAAACCACTTACCAACTCAATTTTCTCATCAAATTTGACTGGATTAACCTTTGGTTTATCACCTCCTTTTGCATCGGGTAGTAATTGAGGATTTACTTTTATGGAATGGGTAAAAAATGAAATGAAAAATAGAATTAGTAAGGTAAGTAGGGTAAATAATAAGCTTTTAACTACTCTAGAAGGATAATCTTTACGGAGAGCGTAGGCACCATAAGCTTTGTTTCTGTTTTCAAACACCACCTCATCTAGGTTTTGTTTGTTAAAATTAAAGGGATTCATATGTTTAAGTTTTATGTAGGTTAGATGCACTTAAAACTAAGTTTCCATAAACAAATTATTCCTTTACCAAATTTCTGACAAAAAGAAGACGAAGTAAATAAATCGTTAAATTCTCTAAAGGTTGATACAATTATTGGCATAGCTTTTGTTTATGGAGGTGTATTCCTATTTTTACACATCAAATTCTAAACTATGAAATTACAATTTAAGAGCCTGATACGTTCGGGTATGTTACTCGCTATTTTTGCATTAGCGCTTGGTTCATGTAAATCTAAAAAAAATGCAACACCCATAGAACAATCTACTGGTGCCAAAGAAATCTCAGTACCCTTTTCTACTAAGGAGTTTTACAGCGACAAAGATAACTTCCGCGCTAAGAGCAGCGGTAATAGTCCGGATTTGCAAACTGCCAAAAAAATTGCCTTGCAAAATGCAAAAAGTGAAATGGCAGGTATGATTCAAACTACTATTAAAAAGGTAACCGACCAATACACGCAGCAACGCACCGTTGGCAACCAACAAGACTTCTCTAACAAATTTGAAGAAATTGCTCGTGAGGTAACCAACCAAGAACTAGTGGATATTAAAATGCTTGGAGAAAAATTATTTAAAGAAACCAATAATACTTACACTTATTGGATTGCCATTGAGGCAAACAAACAAGCGGTATTAAATGGTATAGACAAAGGCATTTCTGCTAACAAGAAAATTGAACAAGATTACGACAAGAAAAAGTTTGAAGAAATCTTTAACGCCGAGATGGAAAAATTGGCTAAAGAGAGAGGATATTAGAGAGGCTTCTAGCTGCTGGCCTCTAGCAGTTGGCAAATAAAAACTTACAATGAATCGTATTGCTTTAATAATTATTCCCCTCTTATTGTTTGCTTGCAAAAGTAAGCAGCAAGTAGGAAAAACCGCGGTAACTTTGCAAAGCAATAAACGTCCAAATTGGGTTGATCAAAGACCTGTGAACAATATGAATTATGTAGGTATCGGCAGGGCTAGCAAATTTAGCAACCCTGCCGATTACTTGCAGGTGGCCAAGAAAGAAGCCTTACAAGACATGGTAGGCGAAATAAAGGTTAATGTTTCTACCAATAGTATCCTTTCGCAATACCAAAATAACAGCAATTTTAACCAGCAATTCTTTTCAGACACGCGCCTTGTTGCGCAAGAATTTTTGCAAGACTTTACTGTAGTAGATAGCTGGGAAAACAAAGATGAGTACTGGATTTACTATACACTTAGTAAAGCAGAATATGAAGCTCAAAAACGAAAGCAAATTTACATTGCTTCACAACAGGCCTTAGAATTAATGCAGAAAGCGGATAGGCTAAACCGTAAGGATGATTATATAGCTATTTTTAAACTACGTGTAAAGGCCTTAGCACATTTACAAAGCTACCTTAATGAGGCTGTAGAAGTTGAATACTATGGCAAACAAGTGTATATTGTAAATGAACTTATTGCTCAATTGCAAGATCAATTATTTCAAATCACTTTAAATGCTAGCCCAACTCAACTGAATGCAAGTGCAGGTAAGGCCTTCGAGAAATCCATAGAAACATTTGTTTCTTACAGAAATAAAGATTCTGTGCGCTCTCCAATAAAGTTTGTACCCTTAATTGCCGATGCAGGAGCTATACGATTGCAGGGAAGTAACCTAGCAGAAAGCAATGCAGCAGGTGAGGCAATTTTTGGCGTAAGCAGAACTTTTTCTAGAGAACCTATTCAAATTATCACCATCAAACCCAATCTTGATAAGCTCATTCGTTCTGATAGTTTAAACTTAAGCTTAAGAACTATTTTAATGCGCTTAGAAACGCCCACCACTCAAGTGAGAATTAAGGTAGAACCGCTACGCATTTATATAGAAAGTAGCGAACTCAATCAGGGTAAAAATATTAATTATGCTATTTTAGAACCTGCCATTAAAAAGAAACTTGGCGAAAATGGTTGCACCTTTGTTTCGTCTTTGGTTCAAGCCGATTATAAACTTGAAATAATTGCAAGCACCAAAGACCTAGGTGCTATTTGGGGAAACATGCAACAAGCTACCTTAGATATGGAAATAATTTTAAAGGATGCCAAAACGAGTGAAGAGTTAATGCACGAAAGTTTAAGAGGCGTTCAGGGCTTTCAGAATAACAAAGAAAAAGCTGGTTTAGATGCCTACAAAAATGCTTTATCACAATTTCCAACCAAGATTTATCCGCAATTAGAAAAAGCTTTGTACTTGCAATAATTTACAAACTCATCTTCTCTTTAAACTTCACAGCTTGTCTTCTGCTTACTTCTATTTTGGTACCATCTTTCATATAAAACAGGAAACCAGAATTGAAAAAAGGTTCAATCTTATCTAGGAAATTTAGGTTAATTATTTGCTGCCTATTTGCCCTAAAAAAAAGTTGATCGCTAAGCCTTTCATCTAATGAATTTAAAGTACGATGAATGAGAGGTTGATACTTGTCGAAATAAATTTTGGCATAATTACCAGCAGATTCTATTATTCTAATATCTTCCAATTTGATGTACCAACAACGATCGCCATCTCTTATAAAAACTTTCTCTGTTGGCAACAGCATCTGGCGATTTTTATTTAACTGTTGCTCTTCAATTTGCTTCTTAGCTTTTTGAACCGCTTCGGCCAAACGCTCTTTAATTACTGGCTTTAGCAGGTAATCTAAAGCATTTACTTCAAAGGCCTTTAAGGCATATTCATCGTATGCAGTTGTAAAAATTATAGCCGGCGTTTCAATTAAATCTTCTAATAAATCAAATCCAGTTTTCTCTGGCATTTGCACATCTAAAAATACCAATTGAGGTTTTAACTTATCTATTAATTCTAAAGCTTCATCTGCATTGGAAGCTTCTCCAATGATTTGCACTTCGGGAAATTCTTTCAATAAGTTTTTTAACCCCTCACGGGCTAATTTTTCATCATCCACTAAAATAGCTTGTATCATAAAGGTATATCTAATTTGGTTATCACTTCTGTATCATTAAAATTTTCTACACTAAATGCAGCCTTATCTTCATATAAAATAGCTAATCGCTCACGCGTATTTTCTAGCCCCAATCCTATTTCTGTTTCTTTAGGTTCAAACCTACCCGAATTTACGATTTCGATATGTAAATGAAACTTAGTTAAGATGGCACTTATCTTAATTTCACCACCTTTCATTGACTTAGAAATGCCATGCTTAACGGCATTTTCTACTAAGGTTTGCAACATCATAGGAGGGAGTTGTACTTGCAGGGCTGCTTCTGGTATGCTAATTTCAACCCTTAACCTTTCGTCAAATCTAATTTTCTCAATAGCCAAATAATCATTCACTGTATCTATTTCCTGCTTTAAGCTTACCGTTTTTTGCTTGCTCATTTGCAGAGAACTACGCAACAAACTCGAAAGCCTATTTATTGCTTCTTTGCTCTGGTTTGGATTAATATCTACCAAAGTTCTAATACTATTTAAAGAGTTAAACAAAAAATGTGGATTTAGCTGTGTCTTTAAATTTTGATATTGATTTTCCCTCAAAATAGCCTGTAATTGGTAACGCTCTTTTTCTGCCTCTAACGACCTTTCCCAATATTGAAACAAATGATATACCAAGGCCCACAATAAAATATACTTGCTCCAATTAAATAGATAATTAAATACCAAAACCCAGTCTACCGGAAACTGCTGAAGCAAGGGAACCGTTAACCTATCTAAATAAATATTTAAAAAAGTAAGCAAGGCAGAAATTATAGAAACTCCTAAAATTGCGCGCGGAATTAATTGGGGCATCGGCTTGTTTATCCACTTCATTTTAATAATAAACACCCTGTAATAATGTGTAAGTAAAACACCTGCCATAAAATTTATGGCCACGTTTAATACCAATAATCCATTATACCCATATAGGTTGCCATACCCAATAAACTCGAGCAGTACAAAGAGTAACCAACCTCCCACTTGGCAAATCCAATACAGGGTATTCTTTTTCATTAGGGTAAAGATACTAATTTACTTAAGCCAATTCCATAGCTAGTTACATAAATGGTAAATTTGAAGTATGAACTATGAAGTATGAACTATGAAGTATGAAGTATGAACTATGAACTATGAACTATGAACTATGAAGTATGAAGTATGAAGTTTTTGTCTATGGACTATCGTCTATGGTCTATTTAAATAAAAAAGGTGTACAAACATTAAGTCTATACACCTTTAATATAAATAAGCTAAATGCTTTACAGCCTTAGGCCAGCACCATCACTTTGTT
>JBIKKC010000134.1:0-6547 GCA_044360615.1 Bacteroidia bacterium
CATTCCTTGGCCTATATTTTTTCTAAGGAAGAATTTAAAAAACAAGTGGCTGAGCATGGAAAGTTAATAGAGAAATACTTTAATCAAAAGCCTAAGGTTTTTAGAAATACCGAACTGCAATACAATAATGAGCTTGCAGCATTTGTAGAAGAAATGGGTTATGAGGCCATCATTGGGGAGGGAGTTGATAGAATATTGAACCATCGTTCACCTAATTTTATTTACAAAGCACCCAATGTAAGCAAGATAAAATCTTTGTTGAAGAACTATAAATTAAGCGATGATATTGCCTTTAGATTTAGCAACCAAGCTTGGGAAGAATATCCGCTTACGGCAGATAAATTTGCTACTTGGGTGCATAGTATTGCAGGCATGGGCGAAACCATTAACCTATTTATGGACTATGAAACTTTTGGCGAGCACCAATGGGAGCACAGTGGCATTTTTGAGTTTTTGCGTTTTATGCCAGAATACATTTTAAAGCATCCAGATTTTAGCTTTAAAACTGTTTCCGAAACTGCCGAGGCTTATCCCGTTAGAGATATTTACGATTGCCATGAACTTACCAGTTGGGCAGATACCGAGCGCGATTTAAGTGCCTGGATTGGCAACCCTATGCAAGATGAAGCCATTGCTAAAATTTATCAACTAGAAGAGTTGGTTTATGCTAGCAAGGATGAAAAAATGATAGATGATTGGAAGAAAATGCTCACCAGCGATCACTTTTATTACATGACTACCAAGTTTTGGGCAGATGGCGATGTACATAAGTATTTTAGTCCTTACGACTCCCCTTATGATGCCTATATTTATTATATGAATGCCCTTAGCGACTTGCAAGTGCGGTTAGAGCAAGGGGAAAAAGCTAAAAAGACCAAGAAAGTTAAAAAGGCTTAAGAAACAGTTAGTTGTCATAACACTTTTTTAGCTTGTGAATTGGACGCGCTTTCCTTTATTTTGCAAGTCCAAATAAGAACGTATGTTGCAGATAAAAGTACCTACCGTAGGCGAATCTATTAGTGAAGTTAGCATTTCTCGCTGGAATAAGAAAACAGGCGATTATGTAGAAATGGATGAATTGCTTTGTGAATTAGAGAGCGATAAAGCCACCTTTGAGTTAAATGCAGAGGCTGCTGGGGTACTTACAACTAAAGGCAACGAAGGTGATACCATAAAAGTAGGCGACCTCATTGCCGAAATTGATACGGATGCTAAACGCCCAGAAGGCGCGGCACCTGCGCCAGCTGCTAAAGCCAAAGAGGAAAAAAAGGTTGATGCGCCAAAGGCTGAAGCAAAAGCACCAGAAGCAAATACAACTTATGCCAGCGGCACACCGTCTCCGGCTGCACATAAAATATTAAGCGAAAAAGGTATTGACCCAAAACAAGTAGTGGGTACTGGCAAAGATGGTCGTATAACCAAGGCAGATGCCCTCGCAGCAGAGCTTTCTGTAACAAGCAATGAGGCGAAATCGCGTAACGACCGTAGGGAAAAAATGACCAACCTCCGCAAAACGGTTTCGAGAAGATTGGTAGCGGCAAAAAATGAAACAGCCATGTTAACTACCTTTAATGAGGTAGACATGAAGCCTATTATGGATTTGCGTAACCAATATAAGAACCAGTTTAAAGAAACCTTTGGTGTTAACTTGGGTTTCATGAGCTTCTTTACCAAAGCGGTTACCGTTGCTTTAAAACAGTTTCCATCTGTTAATGCTTACATAGACGGAGAAGAAATTATTTTCCATGACTACTGCGATATTTCTATTGCGGTTAGTGCACCTAAAGGATTGGTTGTTCCTGTTATTCGCAATGCCGAAAGCATGAGCTTAGCAGAGATTGAGAAAGAAGTAATGGCACTTGCAGGTAAAGCCCGCGAGAATAAGTTAAGTTTAGAAGAAATGAGTGGAGGAACCTTCACCATAACCAATGGCGGTGTGTTTGGTTCTATGTTAAGTACTCCTATTATTAACCCGCCTCAAAGTGCTATTTTAGGCATGCATAATATTGTTGAAAGAGCAGTGGTGCAAAACGGACAAATAGTTATACGCCCCATCATGTATGTTGCCCTAAGCTACGACCATAGAATTATTGATGGCAGAGAGTCTGTTGGTTTCTTGGTAAAAGTTAAACAATGCCTAGAAAATCCAACCCTTTTGCTTACCGCTGGCGCAGATCCACAGAAGTTGTTGTTGGGGTTGTAATATCAGGGCTATTGGCAGTTAGCCATTAGCTATTAGCTTTTTTAAAAGTAAATATTTGAGGTAAACTTCTTTGGCGGTGAGGCGCGCAATTACAAATCCATATTTGCCATCTAAAAATCCTAGCTTAAAAACATAATCTCGTACGAACCGAAAAATGGGGCTAAAAATTATTTTGAAAGTAGAAGATGATTTGCCTTTTTGTTGATAGGCTTTAGCTGCTATTTCTGCATATCTTTCAATTTTGCCTTGATGTTCTGCCATAGATGTATAGCTCCAATGCAATATTTTGCCTTTAAGTTTTTCTGGGTTTATGCCTTCTTTTAAAACTATTTTATCATGCGGGTTTAACCCTCCCCAAGTGCCAAAGTCCTTATTAAAAAATCTTATTTTTACATCACTACTCCAAGCGCCATAATTAATCCATTTACCACAATAATTGTTATAGCGGTTAGTTGCATAGGCTTTTGCCGGATTACTTAAACTTTTAATAGCTATAATCTCTTTTAATAAGTTTTCATCTAAGGCTTCGTCTGCATCTAAGGAAAGTATATAGGCAAAATTAGCTTTAGAAATAGCCAAGTTTTTTTGTTCTATATGACCCAAAAAGGGTTGCTGAAATACCTTAGCTCCCAACGAGCTGGCAATGTTTGCCGTTTCATCTGTGGAGAAGGAATCTAATACTATAATTTCATCGGCAATGGCCTTTACAGAACCAATGCATCTGCCAATATTAGCAGCTTCATTATACGTTATAATGGTTACACTTATTTGCATCCCTAATTTAGTTGCGCACTATCCATTTAGCACGATATTTTGCAATAAAATACAACAGGTTATGTTTTAAGCTTAAGGTATGCTTGGGGTTATAATCTTTGCCCATTTGTAGCATAGATTGATAGAAAAAAGAAGCGGGTATTCCCCATTTTGCTGCAAATTGTTTACGGCCATCATTCTTTTGCACTCTACCTGTAGATTTACTTTGGAAATGATACACCATACTGGCCGCAATCCCTCTAAAATCTCTTACTCCAGCTTGCCATAGTTTCATAGAGAAGTCTGGGTCGCTATACATACCCGGACTAAATTCTTCGCTATAGCCACCTACTTTGTTCCAAAGTTTTGTGCTTACCAAACTTGGAGGCCAACTTGCACCATACCAATCTTTGCGGTGCGTAGTTTTACAAAATGTGAGCAATTCTTGTTCTTTAAAACTTGCGGTATCCTTACCAAAATCATAAGGCGCCAAATTACATTTGTTAGATGATGCGTTGGGTTCAATCATGGTACCACTAAAATACCATAGTTCATGAGTAGTTTGCTTAACTTCATTCCATAAATGCAAGTCCCAATCCGGACAAACATACATGTCGTCGTTTAGGAATAAGATATATTTTGTTTGAACCAAAGAAGCCATGGCATTTAGGGCATAGCAAACGCCTGCGTTCTGCGCAGAATGGGTATAGTCTAGTTGTTTATCTTTAACCCAATCTAAGGTGCCATCATTTCCCTCATTTACATGAATGATGATTTGATGCTCAAATTTTGAATTTTTATAAATAGAATCCACACACAACCTCAGCATTTCAAGGTTATTCCAACTAGGTATTATAATGCTAAAACAATGGTTGGCATTGGGTTTATTGTTAGCATACGCTTTAATTTCTGGCTTTATAAAAACGGACATCTTTGTTTATTTCATATCAATCTTCAAATATACAGAAGCAAATTGGCAATGAAAGTGTGTTCTTTCTATGAAATTACTTTTCATTCCCGTGCAGGAAAATTACCTTTGTGCCTGTAAATTTAATAATTCTATCTCATGAAATACGATGTAACCATTATTGGTTCTGGTCCTGGCGGCTATGTTGCGGCAATTCGTTGCGCTCAATTAGGTTTTAAAACAGCATTGATAGAAAAGTACAATACCCTCGGTGGTACTTGTCTTAATGTGGGTTGTATTCCTTCTAAAGCCTTGTTAGATAGCTCTGAACACTACCACAATGCCAGCCATAATTTTACTACGCATGGTATAGACCTAAAAGATTTAAAAGTAAATTTAGAACAAATGATTGCCCGCAAGAATGGCGTTGTTAAACAAACTTGCGATGGCATAGATTACCTGATGAAGAAAAATAAGATTGATGTTTTTAAAGGTATTGGGTCATTTGTGAGCAAGAACATCATTAAGGTAAGTGGCGAAAAGGAAGAACAAATAGAAACAGATAAGGTAATTATTGCCACTGGTTCTAAGCCGGCCAGCCTGCCTGGTATAGAAATAGACAAAAAGCGCATCATTACTTCCACAGAGGCCTTAAACATGAAAGAAATTCCCAAGCATTTAATAATTATTGGGGGAGGTGTAATTGGTTTAGAATTGGGTTCTGTTTATGCGCGTTTAGGGGCAAAAGTCTCTGTTATAGAATATACCAATACCATTATTCCAACCATGGATGGCACGCTGGGCAAGGAGCTTCAGCGTAGCTTGCGTAAGTTGGGTTTCGAATTTTTCTTTAGCCATAAAGTGAAAGCTGCTAAAGCCAAAGGCAAAGAAGTTACGGTAATTGCCGATAATGAAAAAGGAGAAGAGGTAAGCTTTACGGGTGATTATTGCTTAGTAAGCGTAGGTAGAAAACCATTTACAACTGGCTTGAACCTAGAAGCTGCTGGTGTAAAATTAGATGAGCGTGGCCGAATAGAAACAGATGCCCATTTAGAAACTAATGTAAAAGGAATTTATGCTATTGGCGATGTGGTGAAAGGTGCTATGTTAGCCCACAAAGCAGAGGAGGAAGGGGTGTTTGTGGCAGAGATAATGGCCGGACAAAAACCGCATATTCATTACAACTTAATTCCTGGAGTGGTGTATACTTGGCCAGAAGTGGCAGGAGTAGGGGCAACCGAAGAAGAGTTGAAAAAGGAAGGTAAAAAATACAAGGTGGGTTCGTTCCCAATGCGCGCGCTAGGTAGAGCCAGGGCAAGTATGGATATTGATGGTTTGGTGAAAATTTTAGCAGATGCCGAAACAGATGAAGTACTAGGCGTTCATATGATTGGACCACGTGTTGCCGATTTGATAGCCGAAGCCGTTACGGCTATGGAGTTTAGAGCCAGTGCCGAAGACATCGCTCGTATGAGTCATGCGCACCCTACCTATGCCGAAGCGGTAAAAGAAGCCGCCTTAGCAGCTACTGCTAATAGGGCATTACATATTTAATTTTCAGGTGGAAGATTTTCAAGGTCATCTAAATCTCCGGTTGTTCTTGGGTAACCATGCACTATAACAGAATAACCACCTACAATAAGATATTTTACTTCATTATTGATTAATGATTTTATGAAGTCTTCAAAGTCATTATTAAAAATGGAATTTAAATTCAATTGTTTTCTATTTTACGAACTGTAAAAAAAGTTTTATCCATTTTTGGCCAATTTGTTCTGTGACAGTTGTAGGCAGTTTGCATTAACTCCCAAAAGATTTCTATTTTAGAGTTATCATTAAGCGTATTATAAAAAGCACTATGATTTGCAGCTTCATCAAAGGTGTGCTGGGTAAATACATCTTTCTCCATTTTCATCATTCGAAAATACAATATGTTTTTATTTTAATACTAGTTTTCCTAATAAGAAATCACCACTTTTTTATACGAGATTTTCTCTCCAGCGCTGAGCGAAAGAACATATATGCCTGCTGGCAAATTGCTACAATCAAGCGTGTTTTGCTGCGGGGTGAGTTGCTTTTCTAAGTGTAATTTCCCCTCGCTAGAAAATACTTTAACCTCTAAAGCAGATAAAGCTTTGGGTAGTTCAATAGTTAACATGTTTACACAAGGGTTTGGATACACTAAGAAGTCTTCTGCTTGTGTTTCTTTAATGGTTAAGGGCCATTGCAGTTCCGATGCATCACTTTGCCAAACCATTTTATCGGTATCATCTTGCAAAAAGGCTATAGCATAAATATGGTCGAAGTTCTCTACCGAATGCTCTTTACTTGGGTCAATAATTAGATTTGGGTCTCCACTGCCAGGTAATCTATAGTTACCCATAAAGGTAAAGCTATCTTCAAAATTAATTTCTGTTTGCGCATTAAAAGATATTGGTCTTCCATTTGCGTTTGGCATCATGGCTTTTACCACATTGTAAAATTCTTTTTCGTTGGTATTGCGTTTGTTGTTATAGGTTACTTTTTCTACCAACGCAAGGTGTAGTTTAAGTTGTTGGTTCAACATAGGTGCTGTAGCTTTTAGGGAACCAGAAACTTTAAATTGGGTGTCATTGCGCAATAATGAAAGTTCCATATTTACTAGTGCATTTTGCTTAAATTGCTGCTGGTATATAGGGCTTGTA
>JBIKKC010000135.1:0-6533 GCA_044360615.1 Bacteroidia bacterium
GCAACGCAGTTAGAAAAGATAGACATGCTAGATTTTGCAGATATTATTGCGTTGAATAAGTTTGATAAAAAAGGTGCCTTAGATGCTATAAGAGATGTAAAAAAACAATTCCAACGCAACCATGTGTTGTTTGACAAAGACCCAGATACCATGCCCGTTTATGGAACTATAGCTTCCCAATTTAACGATCCCGGTATGAACCGATTGTACAAGGAAGTAATGAATAAAATTCATGAAAAAACGGGCGCTGCGTTAAAGTCAAATTACCACATTAGCGAGGAGATGAGCGAAAAAATTTACATTATCCCTCCATCGCGTAACAGGTATTTATCAGAAATTTCTGAGAACAATAGAAATTATGATAAATGGGTTACCAAACAAGCAGAAATAGCAGATAAACTTTATGGGTTAAAATCATCCATTGAAACCATTAAAGCTTCTAAATTAGAAGATAAAGACCGCTTGTTAAAAGGACTACAAGAAACCTATGAAACCTTATCATTAGATCTTGATCCTAGAAATAGATTAATTTTAGATAATTGGGAAGAAAAAATAAAACAGTATAAAGACGAGTTCTTCATCTTTAAAGTACGCGACAAAGAAATAAAAATTCAAACCCATAGCGAGTCTTTATCCCATTCGCAAATACCCAAAGTAGCTACCCCTAAATTTAAAGGTTGGGGCGATATTTTAAGATGGGCCTTACAAGAAAATTTCCCTGGTGAGTTTCCTTATACCGCGGGTATATATCCTTTTAAAAGGGAAGGTGAAGACCCTACCAGAATGTTTGCGGGCGAAGGTGGCCCAGAGCGCACCAACAAGCGCTTTCATTATGTAAGTTTAGGCATGCCAGCAGCCCGTTTAAGTACTGCCTTTGATTCTGTAACTTTATACGGCAACGACCCAGACCATAGGCCTGATATTTATGGGAAAATTGGAAACTCTGGAGTTAGTGTTTGGAGTTTAGATGCTGCTAAAAAGTTGTATTCTGGTTTTAATTTGGCTGATCCAAAGACCTCCGTATCGATGACCATTAACGGGCCAGCAGCAATCCTTTGCGCTTTCTTTATGAATGCGGCCATAGACCAACAATGTGAGATTTATATTAAACAAAATGGTTTAGAGAAAGAGGTTGATGATAAATTAAATACCATATTTAAAGACCGAGGAACGCAACGTCCAACTTATAATGAAACCTTACCAGAAGGCAACGATGGCTTAGGTTTAATGTTATTGGGTGTGAGTGGAGATATGGTGTTGCCTGCGGAAGTATATGCTAAGATTAAAGCCAATACCTTAAAACAAGTAAGAGGAACGGTTCAAGCCGATATTTTAAAAGAAGACCAAGCGCAAAATACCTGTATCTTCTCTACAGAATTTAGTTTAAGAGTAATGGGCGATGTGCAACAATATTTTATCAATGAAGGCATACGCAATTTCTACTCTGTTTCTATCAGTGGTTATCATATTGCAGAAGCAGGAGCCAATCCAATAACCCAATTGGCTTTAACGCTATCTAATGGATTTACTTTTGTAGAGTATTACCTCAGCAGGGGAATGAACATTGACGACTTTGCTCCTAACTTATCTTTCTTCTTTTCTAATGGCGTAGACCCAGAATATGCAGTTATTGGTAGGGTATCTAGAAGAATTTGGGCCAAAGCCATGAAGTTAAAATATGGTGCCAACGAAAGGAGCCAAATGCTTAAATACCATATTCAAACAAGTGGCAGAAGTTTACATGCACAAGAGATAGATTTTAATGATATAAGAACCACCTTACAAGCGTTATACGCCATTTACGATAATTGTAATTCTTTACATACCAATGCCTATGATGAAGCGATAACCACACCTACAGAGGAATCTGTAAGAAGAGCAATGGCTATTCAATTAATTATTAATCGTGAGTTGGGTTTAGCTAAAAATGAAAACCCATTACAAGGATCTTTTATTATTGAAGAGCTAACCGACCTAGTGGAAGAAGCAGTGCTAACCGAGTTTGATAGAATTACCGAAAGAGGTGGCGTTTTAGGTGCTATGGAAACGATGTACCAACGCACCAAAATACAAGAAGAAAGTTTGTATTATGAAATGCAAAAGCACTCAGGAGAATATCCAATTATTGGGGTAAATACATTTTTATCTTCTAAGGGCTCTCCAACTATATTACCTAAAGAAGTAATAAGATCTACCACAGAAGAAAAAGAATACCAAATTACTATGTTGAACCAATTGAAAGAAGGCAACGCAACGCAAGGAGAAATTGCTTTAAAGAAATTACAACAAGTAGCTATACACAATGGTAATCTTTTTGAAGAACTGATGGAAACGGTTAAATATTGCTCACTGGGTCAGATAACCGCTGCCTTGTTTGAAGTAGGTGGACAGTATAGGAGGAATATGTAGTTTTGGGTTTTAAGTTTTAAGTTTTAAGACCTAGTTCCAGAAGTGAGGAGATTGCTATTATAAAGTGCGTACCCTAAACGCTCCTTTAAATCTTCTGGGTTAAACGGCTTAAAGATATAATCATTCATACCTACCTCGTAAACGCGCTGGCGCAATTGCATTTCATTTTCGGCGGTTAAGGCTATAATAGGCACATTTCTTTTGCGCTCATCTGTCATTTGCCTAATTTGAATTGTCGCCTCAATACCGTCCATTTCTGGCATATGGATATCCATAAGCACGGCATCAAAATAAGAATTGGCAACCGCTTTAACACCTTCTAAACCATTGAGGGCAACCTCGGTCTTAACGCCCCATTTTTCTAAGAATTGGCGCAATACCATAACGTTCATCATATTGTCTTCCACAATTAAGATGCGCTTACCTTTAATAGAATTTTCGAAAGAAGTTGTTTTTGCACTTTTACCAATGGCAATGTTCCTGCTCACTTCAAAGTTAATAGTAAAATAAAACGTAGAACCTTTGCCAATTGTGCTTTCTAATTGCAATTTACTATTGAGGTTCTCTAGAATTCTTTTACAAATAGAAAGTCCAAGGCCTGTGCCGCCATACTTTCTGGTAGTGTTGGCGTCTGCCTGCGTAAACGTATTAAATATTTGCGCTTGTTTATTTTGGGGAATACCAATACCAGAATCAGAAACAGAGAAATAAATAAGTGCATGATTAATTGTAGCTAGCTGCAAGGTAACTTCAATTTTAACATAACCACTTTCGGTAAACTTAATAGAATTATTTACCAAATTAATAAGCAATTGACTGATTCGAAGTGGATCTCCTTTAATAACCGAAGGTATCTTTTCATCAAAACTTACTAGTAGCTCTATGCCCTTTTCTGATGCTTTTATAGAGAATAGATCTTTAATGTCTAACGCTAGGTTACGCAAATTAAAATCAATTGTTTCTAATTGCATTTTACCTGCTTCTAGCTTGCTAAAATCTAAAATATTATTTACCAGCGATAATAAGTTATCGGAGCTAATTTTAAGAATATTTAGGTTCTCGATTTGCTCTTTACTAGGCGCGCTTTGATGCAAAAGATTTGTAACCCCAATAATTGCATTTAAAGGAGTTCTAATCTCATGGCTTATAGTAGAAATAAACTGAGACTTAGCATTGGCAGCATCTTCGGCAACTTCTTTAGCTTGAAGTACCTCAATGTTTTTAACTTGAAGAATTTTATTCTGAACTTCAATTTTCTTTTGCTTAAACTGAAGGTTTGTGTTTTTTTCTTTTATGCGGCTGGCATAAATAGCCAGGAATATAAACGATATAAAAACAACCAGTGCGATTAATAAAAAAATGCCTGATTTTAGGACACTTCGTTCCTTCTCGCTTTCAATCTCAGAGATAGATTTTTCTGTCTTTAATTGTTTAAAATCATCCTCAAATTGTTGCAACCTAACAGCAACTTCTGCTTGCTTTAAACTATCACTTAAGGCGCTGTAACGTTTAACCCAAATTAAAGCTTTATCAGAATTCGACTTCAGCTCTTCTACCTTAGCATATTCTTTATATACCTCCAATAAGGTAGGATAAGCTTCTTCTTTTTTAGCATATTGAATAGCTTTATTTAAACAATAAATAGCAGAATCATATTGGTTCAAGCCACGATAAACTGAGGCCAAATTGCCGTAAGTATTGCCTAAACGAGCGTAAGATGATAACTTTTGCTTTATACTTAGCGACATTTGCAAATACCACTTTGCTTTGGCAAAATTTCCCAAATCGGTTTCAACCACTCCCATATTATTATAGCTTAAAGCTATGTTGCTAGGATTATTTTGTTCTAGATCTATTTGTAAAACCTTAGCAAAATTGATACGTGCTTCATTGGGCTTATTCTCTTCTTGATAACAAATTGCAATATTATTGTAAGCATTCGCTAAAATATTTTTATCATTAACTTCTTCTCCAATTTGTTGCGATTTTTTAAAATAGTAAATAGCTCGGTTATACTGCTTTTGAAGCTGAAAGATAAGTCCGATATTATTTAAAGTATTGGCCTCACCTATTCTATTCTGCAAATTTTGGAAGATAAAAAGACTTTTGTAATACAACGAAATCGCTTGATTGTATCTACCAAGCCGCTCTTTTAAAATGCCAAGATTATTTAGTGCTTCTGCTTGTTTCTCTTTTAATTCTGCTCTTTCAAATGCCTCAATGGCTTGTTTGTAAAACAACTCTAAACTATCAACAGAAAGGAGTCCATCATTTATTTGAGCCAATTGCATGGCAGACTCTCCTATACCTTTTGGGTAATTAACTTTTTGTGCTAAAGAATAGGCTTCAAACAAATACGTATTAGCTTGTAATTGGTCTAGATTTATTTGTGAATTTGCAAGTTGATTTAAAACATCAACTTTTTCCTCCAATTTTAAATTTGTTTTAAGCAGTGCCTTCAAACTATCTGTTTGCGCAAACCCTTCTAGGCTAAAGAATTGAAGAACTAGGCAGCAAACCCAGTTTATGAAAATGTAATTTTTATCCTTCTTTATCACGCTAATCTGCTTTTTAACAAGATTTATGTTTTATTTTGATCACAATTTAAGAGATGCTATGACCAAACTGAGTGTAAACATAAACAAACTTGCTTTAATTCGCAATTCGAGGGGAGGAAATAATCCAGACTTGGTTAATTGGGCAATAAACTGCGAAAAATACGGCGCTCAAGGCATCACGGTGCACCCTAGGCCAGATGAAAGACATGTGCGGTATGCCGATGTTTTTGAATTGAAAAAGATAGTTACTACAGAATTAAATATAGAAGGCAATCCCAAAGAAGCTAAATTCATAGATTTAGTGCTAAAAACCAAACCGCATCAGGTAACCTTAGTGCCAGATGCCGGCAATCAATTAACCAGCGACCATGGCTGGGACACCATTAAAGAGGCTAATTTTTTAAAAGAAATGATTGCACTGTTTAGTAAGGAAGGAATTAGAACTAGCATTTTTGTGGACCCCAATTCTGAAATGGTTAGGGCAGCTGCGGATACTGGAACCCATAGGATTGAGCTGTATACAGAGGCCTATGCACAGCAATATGCTATTAATAAAGAGAAGTCTATTGCAAATTATATAGAAGCTGCAGCCATGGCAAATTCCTTATCCATAGGGTTAAATGCAGGTCATGATTTAAACCTAGAAAACCTGGGATACTTTGCTAAAAACATCCCTCAATTACTGGAAGTATCTATTGGTCACGCCTTAGTTTGCGATGCCCTTATGTATGGAATGGAAAATACAGTTCAACTCTACAAGCGCCAACTAGCGGCTACTTCATAATGGTTTCTTCTCTATCTGGCCCAACCGAAATTACATTTACAGGAACTCCAATTTGGCTTTCTACAAAATCCATGTAATTTCTAAACGTTTGCGGCAGTTCTTGGTAATTGCGCATCTTGGTTAAGTCTCCATGCCAGCCAGCAAATGTTTTATAGTTTGGCTTCAATTCTGGAATACTTAAATCATAAGGAATTTCGCTGGTTATTTTTCCATTTATATCATAACCATCACACACCAGTACTTCTTCAAAACCGCTTAAAACATCGCTCTTAGTGCAGATTAAATCTGTAACCCCATTTAGCATAATGGCATATTTTAAGGTAGGTAAATCTAGCCAGCCCGTTCTTCTTGGGCGACCTGTTGTGGCACCAAATTCATGTCCTAGTTTCCTTAACATTTCACCCGTTTCATTCTCTTGTTCTGTAGGGAATGGGCCATTGCCAACACGGGTGCAATAAGCTTTAAAAATACCATACACTTTATTTATTTGCTGAGGCGCAATTCCCAAGCCACTGCAAGCCCCACCTGTTATGGTATTACTAGAAGTAACAAATGGATAAGAACCAAAATCTATGTCTAATAAAGTTCCCTGAGCACCTTCTGCCAAAACTTTTTTACCATCTTTTATGAGTTGGTTCACATAATACTCTGAGTTAATAATTTTAAATTGCTTCAAAAATTCAACAGCTTCAAAAAAAGCAGGCTCGTGGTCGGCAAGGTTGTATTCATAATTTAGGCCTTTAAGCAACTTTTCGTGGTTGGTAACGGCATTGGCATATTTC
>JBIKKC010000136.1:0-6447 GCA_044360615.1 Bacteroidia bacterium
AGAGCGATATACGCGATACCCTTCAAAGTCTTGCAAACGAGAAATGGGATCAACAGAATACTCTGCAGATTTATCCCAATAAACCTCAATTTTGTTCTCACTTGGCACCACTTTAGATTTAGGAGAAGTAGGAGGTTCAGACAATAAATACCTGTCTAACTTACCATTGGCATTTAAATCTAATTCAGGTAGGTAAACCCCATTTTCATTTACATCTTCACCTAAGTAGGTGGTTCTAGTTCTTTTTAAAGAAGCAGTCAGTTCTGTTTCCGAAGCTGGGGAAGTATAAATGTAAGCACTTGAAGGAGGCAAATACGTAAGGGGCTCACGTTGTTTGGCGCAAACAAAGGCAATGGTATACGTAAATGATTCTCCTGGTTCAACACTTACTAAAGGCCCATTTGAAATTAATTGTAGCCAATTGGCAGGCACCCCAGCAATAGGACCATCACCAGCAAACAAGAGAGTTGAGTCGATGGTAGTGCTCAATTTTTCGTAGCGTTCTTGTTCGCTTCCAGGCGTATTCCATGGTGTGGCAATAGAGTTAAAATTCCAGAAATTATAATTTAAGCGCGGAGCGGGTAAACCAGCCTTTAAGAAGGTATCTGGCTTGTTAGGGTTAAAAAACATCCCACGCCAATCTATTCCTAAAAATTGTATAGCCCCATAAGATTTGGTGAAGTCAATATCATCTCCAAAACTTTGGTAAGCATAAAAAGACATATAATCTTTGTTAATCCCATTTCTTCCTTTGTTAAAAAAGGCAGTTCCTGCGTCGCGTGTATAATTAACATTACGCACCACCATATCTGCAAAGGCTCCTAGATATACAGAATCCCAGCGGTTACTGGAGGCGTTTTTAATAGTATAATTACAAATTACAAAGAAATCTGCGAAAGGGAAATTCCAGGCATAAGTTTCCAAATTAATAACGGCACCCAGTGGATTTTGGTGACCCGAAATAGGAACAGAAGTTCCCGGAATTACGACAAAAGAATCTGTTTGGGTCATTAAAAAATCTTGGTGCGAAATAGCAGAGCTAGAATAGTTGCTACTGCTGGTTAATTTAGAGCGCTCTTTTATGGAACTCAATTGGGTAAATTCAAAACCTTGTCCGCCAGTACTATAACCTGCGCTGGCATCTACAGAGCTGGTACTAACTCTAACCTGCCCATCTACAATGGCCCCAATCCAAATACCTGCTTCAAACAAATGCTCAATACCTGAGCCACGCGGGAAAGCAAGCGAAGGAGGCCCTTGGGTGTTGCTTCTTACGGTAGGCCTACCAAAGGTGCCAAAATTATTTACGGTTAAACCCATTCTACCTACATTGGTAAAGCGGCTTTGGGCTGGCACTTGGGCCTGACTCAAATAGCACAATAAAAGAAATAAACTTAATAGTATATAACGCATAAAATAGATTACAAATATGGGATAATATGTCTAAAATCCTTAGGGTTTAAAGATTCTTAAAATATTAATTCTGTAAAAATATTTTTACTAAGTTATCCTACTATTAAATCCATCCCAACAAATTTTTATTTGCGGATAAAAGTCTATTTTTGCAGTACAAAAATTAATTTTTATGAAAAGAATTCTCCTATGTTTTAGTCTAATTGCCATTGTATTCTTGGCAAAGGCTCAAAATCCTTATCCAATTATACCAATTGACACAGTTCAATTTGTAAATGATTCCAAATTGAGTCAAATCTTCCCCAACGATTCTTCGGACTATATCAACCCATTTTTCAAGAATTCAACTTACAGAGATACCGTAAGATTTGAAGGTATTGTGTTATTCGACCCAAGATTTTATGGTTTGAGTACTTCTAGAAAGGCAACCGTGCTTATGGCAGATACGAATGGTGGCCCTTGGAAAGGTGTTGAAATTATGTGCGAGCCTGCTGGAACTGGCAGAAATTTAGCCCAATTGCTGAATGAGACCAAATTCTATGACAATCTTAAACCAGGAAATAAGGTTCGTGTAACAGGTGTTATAAGAACTTTTAGAGGTACAGCTCCTGCTGGCACAAAACAAGGACAAAGCCAAGTAAACATGATAGCAGCCAGTCCGCTTTGGGAAAACGGAGTTGAGTTAATAGATTTAAATACTTACAAGGTAAATCCTATCGAATTAAGAGTTGATTCATTAATGACTGGTAATGCAAGTGCGGGTCAAGTGCAACAAAAACTTAGAGGAGAAAAATTTGAAGGATCTTATGTTGAATTAAAAAATGTTACCGTATTCACTCGCCAAGCAAGCGGAAGTCGTTGGTTCTGGAGTGTGGCTGATGAAGCTGGAAATGCAATAGATGTGGGTGATTTTTCTGGCTGGTTTAGGAACGACAATAATGCAGACAGTACTTTACCTGCAGGAAGATTTACACCACCTTTAATTGGAACACGTTTAAGTTTCATAAGAGGAGTAATTGTTGAAAGTGCAATTAGCGGTCAATACAGATTTACCATTAACCCACTAATGCCTGGCGATGTTGGACCATCTAGCTATACGCCTCCTACAGTTTCTAGTAGAGATCGCCAGCCAGTAATTGCCAAATCAACAGATTCTGTTGCTGTAATTGTAAAAGTACAACAAGGTACTGTTAGGGTTAGCAATGTAAAATTATTCCATACCGTTGGCTACACCAGCACCACTTTTGATTCTGTTACTTTAACTAGAAATGTATTCCCTAACGATACTATGGTATGGTTTGGTTACATCCCTGCTAGAGCTAATGGTTCAGTGGTTAAATACTTTGTAAGGCCAACAGATATCAATGGAAGCTTTACTTCTTCACCAGATGCTTTTGGAACCTTTAACGCTTACGTGGTAAGTGATAATGGTATTAGCAGTATTCAAGATTTACAATTCTCTCCTTATCCAAATAACCAAACAATTTGGAACAATGATTCAATTAGTGGTGTGGATATCCGTGGGGTAGTTACTGCAACTGCCATGACTCAAGGAACTACCAATATCTTAACCATTCAAAATGGAACGGCTACCAATAGTGCTATTATAGTAAACAGAAGACCAAATGACCCTACCACTTCTTGGAGAGTGGGAGATTCTGTTTCTTTAACTGGGTTTAGAGTGATTGAAAGCTTTGGTATGACCACCTTAAATAATATTGCAGGAACTAGAATTAGCACAGGTGCAACTTTACCTAATTTTATTACAATGCCTATAGATACCATTGCTGCAATCTCTGCAAGTGCAGCGCGCAGACCAGAATTAGCACCTTATGAAGGTATGTTAATGAAATTTGATAGTGTTTATGTAGTGAATACAAATGCAGATGCTCCTTCTAATTTTGGAGAATTTACAATTAATAAAGATAGCTCTAAAACTACAGGTTTACGCGTAGACGATATTAGCACACGCTTACCAGATAACTTTAATGTAAACTTGGTTAAAAACCAATTTATGAGCAGCGTGAAAGGTATATTTACCTTAACCTTTAGCAATTGGAAACTACAACCTAGAGACAGTAATGACCTAGATTTCTCTGGTGCTCCAGATACCGAAAAACCTGTAATTACCTTATTGGGTAAAAACCCTGATTCTCTATTAGTAAATACTTCTTATGTTGATGCTGGTGCAACCGCCATAGATAATAAAGATGGTGATATTACTTCAAAAATTATAAGGTTTGGAACGGTGGATAGCTCTAAAGTGGGAAGCTTCCTCGTCCTATATACTGTAAAAGATAAGGCAGGCAATAGAGATACTATTACGAGAACAGTAATTGTTTATTCTAAAGTGGGTATTAATGATAATGAGTTAGTTTTTGCAAATACTTCAATTTTCCCTAACCCTGCTCAAGAAACTTTACATATCAATGTAAGTGGATATGCAACTTTACCATTAACAGTTTCCATTGTAGATATCAGCGGCAGAACCCTATTTACAGAAGCTTTCCATAGCAAGCAAGTAAATACAGCTATTTCTACAAGCCAATTAAACAATGGTATTTACTTCTTGAACCTAAGCACAAATGGTGGTAGCAAGACTATCAAATTTGTAGTGAATCACTAAGATTTATAAGCGTATTTTAACAGCCTCCTCGGATAAAACCGAGGGGGCTTTTTTTTTGCTTAACCGTTTACAAACGCTTACAAACGTATACCATACGACTAGCCCAAAGTTGTCGCTTTACATTTGATTTAACATTTTAAAATACAAATCACTTAATTGTTAAATTTATGACAAACCTCAGAAACAGCGTGCGCCTCATGGGCCACCTCGGGCAAAATCCCGAAATCAAAACCACCAACACCGGCAAGAAAGTAGCTAGCTTCTCTTTAGCCACAAACGATTCTTTTAAAGATGCCAATGGCAACAAAGTAACAGAAGCCATGTGGCACTCTATTGTTGCTTGGGGCAAACAAGCAGAATTCTCGGAAAAGTATTTAGAGAAAGGAAAAGAAGTTGTGATTGAAGGAAAACTTTCTGTAAGAAACTACGTAGACAAAACCGGCACCAAAAAGTATGTTACAGAAATTTTAGTGAACGACATCCTTATGGTTGGCCCTAAAGAAAAGAAAGCTTCTTAAAACCTCCTGCAACCTGTAGGCCTTTTCCGCAAGGAAGAGGCCTATTTTATTGTTATTTAAATTAACACTATTTGGATAAAAAAATATACATTTATTTGCAAAATATTGATTATGTTTGCGTTGTAAATGGTATAACTTGTGGATACAATTAAGCCCAAAGCACACAAAAAACGAATTAACAACCCTAATTTTGAACTATAATTATGAACCAGATGAGCACAGACGTAAAAGAAAAATTAAAGGCATTACAACTTACCATAGATAAGTTAGATAAAACTTATGGCAAAGGAACCGTGATGCGCATGAGCGATCAAAAAGTAGATGACATGGAAGCCTTATCTACAGGTTCTCTCTCTTTAGATATTGCCTTAGGAATTGGTGGCTACCCAACAGGTAGAATCATTGAAATATATGGACCAGAATCTTCTGGTAAGACTACCTTATCCATGCATGCCATAGCAGAAGCCCAGAAAAAAGGTGGTATTGCAGCTTTCGTAGATGCAGAACATGCCTTCGATAGAAACTATGCTGAAAAATTAGGTATAGATATTGAAAACCTTATTATCTCTCAACCAGATGATGGCGAGCAAGCTTTAGAAATTGCAGATGCTTTAATTCGCTCTGGAGCAATTGACATCATTGTTATTGACTCTGTAGCAGCATTAGTGCCTAAAGCAGAATTAGAAGGCGATATGGGTGAAAGTAAAATGGGCTTGCAAGCTAGGTTAATGAGCCAGGCTTTGCGTAAGCTTACAGGTACCATTAATAAAACTGGTTGTATCTGTATTTTCATTAACCAATTGCGCGATAAGATTGGCGTAATGTTTGGCAGCCCAGAAACTACCACCGGTGGTAATGCCTTAAAATTCTACTCTTCGGTGAGATTAGATATTCGCCGTATTGGCCAACTAAAAGATGGCATGGACATTATTGGAAACAGAACAAAAGTTAAGGTAGCTAAAAATAAAGTGGCACCACCTTTTCGCACCGTAGAATTTGACATTATTTATGGAGAGGGAATTTCTAAATTAGGAGAAACCATTGATTTAGGAGTGGACTTAGAAATCATAAAAAAATCTGGGTCATGGTTTAGCTACAACGAAACTAAATTGGGTCAGGGCCGCGATGCCGTTAAACAACTCTTAACAGATAACCCAGAGTTATGCCAAGAAATTGAAGGTTTAATTAGAGCCAAAGCCACAGGAGGAGAAATATTCAAATCCAAAGCAGGAGACGCAGAATAGTTAAGCTCCATATTTAATTGATTACAACAGAAAGCCCGATTCGCTTTGCGAATCGGGCTTTCTGTTTTTGGCGTCATCTATATTACTCTTTTGTTTGTAATTTGTACCAATTTCTATGAATAAAATGAACGGCTAAAGCCACAAGCACTAAAACAAATTGAATAAGAACTATAGTGCTCGAATACCCAAAAACACCAAAGCCTAGAATTAAAACTAAAATATAAATAGTTATTTTAACTTTATTAATATGTTTCATCAAAAGTAACATCTGAACTATTATTGCTTTTTAACCAATAACAAATCTACCTTCACCGCAATTTCCTCAGCAATTTTTGCTATAACAACCGTTGGAATCTTAATTTTATGGTCGGCCACTTTTACTTTAAAATCACTTAACAATTGCACTTTACCATCTTTCACAATTACTTTCCCAGTAATTGTTCTATTCTGATCTACCCCATGTATGTTTAATACTCCCGTAACTGTTACAGGTGTTTCGCCATCGGTAGTAAAATCTACTTTCTCATTTATCTTTCCTTTAAAGGTACACTTTGGATAAGTTTCACTTTCCATGTACTTCTCATTAAAGTGCTCTTGCATTAATTTATTCTCAAAATCAAAAGCAGTATTGGTAATGGCTACAGCT
>JBIKKC010000137.1:0-6440 GCA_044360615.1 Bacteroidia bacterium
GCAGGACTTGCCATGGCCACCATGGATATTATTAAGCTTTCTGGGGGCGAGCCTGCTAACTTCTTAGATGTAGGTGGTTCGGCAAATGCTAAAACCGTAGAAGCTGGATTTAGAATTATCTTAAAAGACCCTAATGTAAAGGCTATTTTAATCAATATTTTTGGCGGTATAGTGCGTTGCGACCGTGTAGCGCAAGGTGTAGTAGATGCTTACCAAAGTATTGGAAACATTCCTGTGCCAATTATTGTAAGATTACAAGGAACCAATGCCAGCGAAGCTAAAAAACTGATCGACGAATCTGGATTAAAAGTATATTCAGCTATTATCTTAAAAGAAGCAGCAGACTTGGTTCAAAAAGCAGTTGCTGGAACTCTTTAAGAACTCATGATAATTACCCTTCATCCGGATAATCCAAATCTTCGCGACCTTAAAAAGGTGGAAGAGGTTTTGAATAAGGATGGGGTAATTATTCTTCCTACAGATACTATTTATGCCATGGCTTGCTTGTTAAATAGCAAAAAAGCTATTGAGCGTATGAGTAAAATTGCAGGAAAGCGCATGGAGAAGGTAAATTATTCTTTGTTGTGTTCAGATTTATCTCACATTGCAGATTACACTTCACATTTAGATAAAAACGTATTTAGGCTCCTGAAGGCGAATCTTCCAGGAGCCTTTACTTTTATTTTACCCGCAAATAATCAGATAGGGAAACACTTTGGAGGTAATAAAAAAACCATAGGTATTAGGGTTCCAGATAATGCCATTGCACAAACCTTAATAAAAGTAATGGGTTCACCCTTGGTAGTGAGTACCATTCACCACGAGGATGAGATAATAGAATACATGACCGACCCAGAGGAAATTCATGAAAAATTTGAACACCAAGTAGATTTAGTAATAGATGGTGGCGCAGGAGGAAATGTTCCATCTACAATCATTGATTGTACAACAGAAGATCCTTTAGTGATTAGGGAGGGAAAAGGGTTAATTATATAAAACAGGCAATCCCATTTTATTTTGAATGTCTAGTTTCCATTTATTAGTTAAATTCATTTTCATGGCAGTTATACTTTGGGTTCTATTTTCCTTTTGACCCAATTACGATTTACAATAATTAATCCCCATTAAACCTAAACCTATTCCCAAACTTCTACCGGGCTTTATAAATTTTTCTACAATTAAGGCAAGGGTGCTAGGAATAAATGCAAATGGCTCGAATTCATAGTTGGAAACAGCTATCTATTTTTCGCCCTTCGCACCAATTAACACCCCAACTTTTAAACCTGCTTGTGCACTAAAAGCTACTTTACCAGGCTGATCTGTAATGGTGGTAAAGGCAAACATTCCTGTTTCAGTTGGGTCATAAAAATCAACGGGTTGTTCTACCCCATTTACAAAGTATTTGGCCTTTTTCATCGCGATTCCTGGCCCCACAAAAAAATCAACAAGAAAAACATCACTGAACACCCATTGCTTTCCAAAGTTTAGAAAAAATCCTCCTCCTATAAATTTCAGTTCAGCATTAACGTCTGCACGATTGTAAGGTGGAAAATTTCCATAGGTCACAATTGTGGAAGTGTTTGTGTTACTCAAATAAACCAGTTCTGGCCTTATATACCCACCCTTTAAAATATGGGCATAACGCATCCCCTTCATGTAATAAGAGGGTTGGTTAATAAACTTAACACCTGCTCGTAAAAAGAATCCATTCGCTTTATCAAACTCCCAAAATTCGGAGTTCTCATAATTACCAATTCCAATATACCCTAGGCCTACCTCCGCGCTCATTCCTGGTTTAATTGAATATTCTCCTGCAATAGAAATTACGCCTCTTGGAATAATAAAAGGGTCGAGTTTTACAGCAATTTTTCTTTGTGTAGCATAGTTTGCAGCATTACTAAATTCATCTTCGGCAAACTTCATAATGGTTCCATTTTCGAAGATGATTTTTCTAATACGGTCTTTGTTCTCTACAATAACAGGCATAGACTCTACCACTGGCCATGTTTTGTACTTAATTTCGGTGGTTCCTACTTCAATAACTTTTACTTTAATGGCATCTTCTTTACCTCTTAAGAACAACTGATCTTGAGCCAATAGATTTAAGATGTTAAATAAAAGAAATGCCCCTGTAATTAAGGCCCTTGATTTAAATTGTTTCATTGTTAGAATTATTTATCCTTCCCTTCAGAACCAATTAAAACGCCAATTTTTAACCCAGCTTGCCCAGCAAGTCCTACTTTATTATCAAAACCCATATAGAGTCCTACTCTTGGAATTTCAATCTCATTATAATAAAAATCATCATAATAGGAACCTGAGGTTGTAAATGTAGATGTGCTTTTGGATAATTCTCTATTTCCGCTGTAACCAATTCCTAAGCCAAGAAATAGGTCAACCAAGAAAATGTTTGAAAAAACCCATTGTTTGCCAAAATTTAATACAAGCGCTGATCCTGTATATCTATTAGTAGTGGTGCTTTTTTCGTAGGTGTTAGTTTGATTTGGCCAAGTGCCTGTGCTGCTTATAAAATTTGTACTTTCCATTATATTAGTAAAGGAAGTAAAAACAAATTCAGGTTTAACATAAGCGCCTTTTAAAATGTGTGCATAACGCATGCCTTTTACCATATAATCTGGTGTATTAATAAATTTATACCCTCCTCTTAACAATACACCCGATTCAACTAAAGAGTTTTCCTTTAAACCAAGGATTCCTAGGCCCGCTTCCCAACTTCTGCCAGGACCCATAGATTTTTCAAAACTTCCAGAAAACATGCCACCTAAAATTGCAAATGGTTCTATTTTAACTGCCATCTTTTTTTGATTTACATAGAAATTTGGGTCAGAAAAATCATCATCGGCAAAACGCATTGCTGTTCCATTTTCTAATTTTAAGTATTTTACTTTACTCTTTTCTTCTACCATTAGCGGCATAGATTGGTCAACAGGCCATAGTTTGTATTTAATTTCATCTGTACCAATTTCAAAAACTTTAACCCAAAGGGTATCTTTTTTATATTTCAAAATCATGGCATCTTGCGCCTTTACTAGGTTGGCAAGGGAAATAAGCATCAGGAATGCTAAGGATGATTTTAGTGATTTCATAATTTGTTTCAATTTTGGTTCAACAAAGCTAACTTCATACCAAAGTAATAAAAAACTGATTTGTGCACAAAGTGATTTTATTTTTTGCATAATTCGCAAAATGTATTCAGATGAAGTTCAAAGCAACCCAATTTTGGTTGAAGTTTACCGTGGAGGTATTTTAGAAAGCTTTCACAGAGGGGTAGTTTGTGTAGTGAATGAGCTAGGAGACATTGTATTTAGCTTAGGCGACCCTATGCAATTGTGTTATCCGCGTTCGGCCATGAAATTTGTTCAAGCCTTACCATTAATAGAATTGGGTGGAATACAAAAATTTGGTTTCACCTTAGAAGAAATAGCCGTAATGTGTGGCTCCCATAATGGCGAAGCTGAGCATTTAAGAGTAGTTAGAAGCATCCTTCAAAAAATTGATAAGGAAGAGGAAGCTTTGGGTTGTGGCGCTCAATATCCTACGCATAAAAAAGATGCGGATGCTTTAATTATGCATCAAACCAAACCTACAGCTATCCATAATAATTGCAGTGGTAAGCATGCTGGGATGCTGGCATTGTGCAAATTATTGGACTTTAATACACAGGATTATCTTAATCCATCGCACCCGGTTCAACAATTAATATTAGACTATGTAGCCGCCTTTTATGAATACCCAAAAGAAAAAATGGTTTGTGCCTTAGATGGCTGCACAGCGCCAATTTATAGTATTCCAGCCTACCATCAGGCAATTTGTTTTAGAAATCTGGTTGAACCAAGCCAATTTGAAAAAGTAAGACAAGAAGCCTGTAAAACCTTGGTAGAAGCCATTAGTCAATACCCATTTATGGTGGCAGGAACCAAACGTTATTGTACCGATATGATGCAGATTTGTGCCCCGGAAATTATTGGAAAAACTGGGGCAGAAGGAGTTTTTTGCATGGCTTTTACCAAACAAAAACTTGGTGTTTGCATAAAAATTGATGATGGCAAAATGTTGCCTCAATACAACGTTGCGCAACTTATGATAGCGCTTAGTAATTTATTTGCACAAGAGAAGCTCCAACCTCTTGAAAAATATGCCCAACACGAATTAAAAAACTTCAATCAATTGGTTACTGGTGAAATGCGCGTAAATACTGAAATATTTAGGCATTGGATAGCTTTATGGGACGAATTAAATAGCCCCATCAACGAGGCTTAATTTAAATAGGAAAAAATGTGGATAACAAAGGGCTTAAAACCCTTGATTAATTTGGTTCAGAACGGCCTTTACCTTATTTTTACGCATTGATAACATAGAATTAAGAATGAGTAACGAAGCAATGGAAGACAAAGGAAATTATGGTGCCGATAATATACAGGTACTCGAAGGATTAGAAGCTGTGCGTAAACGTCCGGCAATGTATATTGGAGATGTTGGAGCTAGAGGTTTGCATCACTTGGTTTATGAAGTAGTAGATAATTCAATTGACGAAGCATTAGCGGGGTATTGTAAAAAAATTACTGTAACCATTAATCCCAACAATTCAATAACCGTAGAAGATGACGGCAGAGGTATTCCAACTGGTATGCATGCCAAGGAAGGGAAATCTGCTTTGGAGGTTGTAATGACCGTTTTGCACGCGGGTGGTAAATTTGATAAAGATACCTATAAAGTTTCTGGAGGTTTGCACGGTGTGGGTGTAAGCTGCGTAAATGCGCTCTCTACCCTATTGCGCGCAACTGTGCATAGAGATGGAAAAGTTTGGCAACAAGAATACAGTTGTGGTAAGCCTTTATATGATGTTAAAGTAGTAGGTGATTCTGATAAAAACGGAACAACTGTGTATTTTGAACCAGATGGAAGCATCTTTACTACTACCGAATATAAATATGAAACACTAGCCGCTAGGTTACGTGAGCTTTCCTTTTTGAACCGAGGTATTCATATTACCCTTAGAGATTTACGCTTAGATGAAGCTGAAAATGTGAGAGAGGAAGAGTTTTTATCTGAAGGAGGTTTAGTAGAGTTTGTGAACTATTTAGATGGCACACGCGAGAAATTATTGCCTAGCCCAATTTATGTAGAGGGAGAAAAGAATGGCGTGCCTGTGGAGGTTGCCATGACATATAACCACGGTTATACAGAGAATTTACATTCTTATGTAAATAATATCAACACCATTGAAGGTGGAACGCATGTGGCCGGGTTTAGAAGAGCTTTAACCAGAACCCTTAAAGCTTATGCCGATAAGGAAGGCTTGTTAAAAAACGTAAAAATTGAAATTAGTGGAGACGACTTTAGAGAAGGTTTAACTGGGGTAATCTCTGTAAAAGTCCAAGAGCCTCAGTTTGAGGGTCAGACCAAAACAAAATTAGGAAACAATGATGTTACGGGTGCAGTTGACCAATGCGTTGGCGAAATGCTAAATAATTATTTGGAAGAAAACCCACGTGAGGCTAAGCTGATAGTGCAAAAGGTTGTGCTTGCAGCTACAGCAAGAGCAGCTGCGCGTAAAGCTAGAGAAATGGTGCAACGTAAAGGTGCACTTACTGGTTCTGGTTTACCTGGAAAATTAGCAGATTGCCAAGAAAGTGACCCAGCGCTTTGCGAAATCTATTTAGTAGAAGGAGATTCTGCCGGTGGAACTGCTAAACAAGGCAGGAACAGAGCCTTTCAAGCCATTTTGCCTTTAAGAGGTAAAATTCTAAATGTAGAAAAGGCTTTAGAACATAAAATTTACGAAAACGAGGAAATTAGAAATATGTTTACGGCATTGGGCGTAACCATTGGTACTCCAGATGATGGAAAAGCATTAAATATTGTTAAGTTAAGGTACCATAAAATCATAATCATGACGGATGCGGATGTGGATGGCTCGCATATTCGTACGCTTATTCTTACCTTATTCTTCCGTTACATGAAGGAGTTAATTGAGTTTGGTTATATTTATATTGCCCAGCCTCCTTTATACCTAGTTAAAAAAGGGAAAGATGAAGAATACTGCTGGACGGAAGCCCAACGCGAAGAGGCTGTAATGCGCATAGCCAAAGGAGCAAATCCAGATACGGTAAACATACAACGTTATAAAGGTTTGGGAGAAATGAATGCAGAGCAATTATGGTCTACCACCATGAACCCTGATACCAGAACTTTAAAACGTGTGAGTTTGGATAGTGCAGCAGAAGCAGATCATATCTTTAGTATGTTAATGGGCGATGAAGTGCCACCAAGAAGAGAGTTTATTGAGGCCAATGCCAAATACGCTAAAATAGATGTTTAAGCCCATGTTCCCCCTCAAATGGTGGGGGTTGGGAATGGCCTAAAGCTATTCATATATAAAGCTGCTTCACTTGGTGGGGCAGCTTTTTTATTGAAAT
>JBIKKC010000015.1:0-19389 GCA_044360615.1 Bacteroidia bacterium
CTCATTATTGTATTGCAGTTCGGTATTTCTAAAAACCTTAGGCTTTTGATTAAAGTATTTCTCTATTAACTTTCCATGCTCAGCCACTTGTTTTTTAAATTCTTCCTTAGAAAAAATATAGGCCAAAGAATGACAATAAGTTTCGGCAATAAACTCTACACAACCAGTATTGGCAAGGTCTACAAAGCTCTGCAGAACATCGGGTCGCCAAGTAGCAAATTGCTCCAACGCCACCCCACTAATTGAATAACTTATTTTAAATTTTCCTTCATGCTGTTTAATCAACTCAAGCATTAATTTATTGGTAGGCAAATAACAGCGCTCACTTACTTTATCTAGCACCTGCTTATTTTTAAGGTCGTCAAAATAATTATGGTTTGAACCAATATCAAAAAAGCTGTAGTTGCGCAAGCGGTAAGGCTGGTGAACTTGGAAGTAAAAGCAGATGGATGGCATGGTATTGAGGGTTAAGTATTTTTTATGTATAGATACTTGCAGGGTTCAAGGTATAATTTTATTGTAAATTTTCATCACTTCTTGCGCACAATGTTCCCAAGTAATGGTTTTTAAGCTTTCTGCATTACTTTTTACAATGCTTTCTTTTAATCCTTGGTAGTTGAGGGCAGCCATAATGCATTGGGCAAATTTTTCAGTGTCATTCACATCAAAATTTAGCGACCCATTTAGCACTTCTGCTACCCCAGAAGTTTTAGAGATAATGGTAGGAATTTGGTATTGAACTGCTTCCACAGCGCTTAAACCAAAAGGCTCGCTAACACTAGGCATGCAATACACATCTGCAATTGCTAAAAGCTCATTTAAACTTTGTTTGCTTAGGAAACCCGTAAAAGAAAACCTATCTCCCAAACCATAACGTGCGCTCAATTCAATCATCGCGTTTAATTGGTCGCCATTTCCGGCCATTACAAATCTTACATTTGGCATTTTTTGCAACACAATCTTGGCCGCTTCTATAAATACCTCAGGCCCTTTTTGCATGGTTATTCTACCAAAGAATAAAACAATCTTTTCTTTAAACGGCTTTTCTTTTACTGCGAGTACAATTGGTTCAATACCATTGTGAACAGGCATAATCTTAGCGGCAGGCACACCATAATGTTGCTCGCAAATGCTACCTGTGTAATGACTAACTGGTATCACAAAATCTGCCAGGTGCATGGCTCTTTTTTCCAATTGGTAAACCCAGTTTTTACATTGCGGGCCAGACCTATCATACTCTGTTGAATGGATATGCAAAACCATGGGTTTACCTGTTAACCGTTTTAACTCCATAGCGGGTAAAAATGTCATCCAATCGTGGGCATGTATTACATCAAATTGCTGTTTAAGTCCGTATTGAACCGCTATTCGCGCAAACTCCATAACCTTCTTTAACACATCACCTGCATACAGTTCTTCAATCTCAAAAGGTTTTATAGGTTCAAAAATGGTTGAGAAAAATTGCTCCTCCACCTTTTCTTGAGCAGGCACTTTAGAATAAGGATTTAAGCCAAATAAATCAGACGTATCTTTATAAAAATGATGCTTTTGGGTAGTGGTATGGCTGAACAATTCGTTGAGTTGCTCTTGGGTAAAACTGTTTAATCCTATTAAATCAATGTTAGGAATAGAAAAGTTAGGTACACTGCGAGGGATAAGCATCTGTACATCGGCCAAAGGCGCCAAGGCCTTACATAAACCTAGCGTTGCTACCCCTAGACCACCCGAAATTACAGGCGGAAATTCCCACCCAAACATGAGAACTTTTATCCTACCCTGGTTCATAAGTTACTATCATTTAAAAAAAATAAAAGATACATTATTATTTTATTTGACGTAAGGTATCGAATTAAACATGCAAATGTTAATTTGCGCACAAACAATTAGAAATTTTTGTTTTAAACACCTACTAAAATGCAAATTACAGAAAGTAAGTCAAAATACTCAATAAAATACTATCCAGGTAAAATTAATTCTTACAAGAAGGAAGGTAATTTTTTTTACTTTTTTACAGAAGATACCATTTTAGAAGTTAAATTAAATACCGATAGTATCATTAGGTTTAGGTATGCTGCCGATGGCATTTTCCAGAAAGATTTTTCGTATGCGGTTAGTAAATATTTTAGAATTAAATTGATTTCAATGCATTTTGAAGAGCAAAATGAGTTCTATGAAATTGAAACCGCTAAAATTATTTGCCGCATTTATAAGGCTAATTTAAGTATTACCTTAATGAATAAAGCGCGAGAAGTAATTTTAGAAGATGAGCTCGGATTTCATTGGCAACATTATTTACTTAAAGGAGGTAAAATAAATTATTGTAGTAAAAAAATTCAGCCAGATGAATCCTTTTACGGAATGGGCGATAAGCCAACTGAGTTAAATATTAGGGGTAAATATTTTGAGAATTATGGCACAGATGTATATGGTTATGGTAAAGATACCGACCCCTTATACAAGAACATTCCATTTTACATGGGTCTACATGGCCAAGGTAAACATGGATATGGTGTTTTTTTCGACAATACTTTCAGAACCATCTTTGATTTTGGAAAAGAACAAAACGATGTGTGTAGTTTTTGGGCTAGAGGTGGTGAAATGAATTACTATTTTATTTATGGCCCACAGCTAACCAATGTAGTTGAGCAATATGCATCGTTAACAGGTACCCACGAACTACCTCCTTTATGGGCATTGGGCTACCACCAATGTAAATGGAGTTATTATCCAGAAAGTAAGGTTAGAGAAATTACAGATGAATTTAGAAAACGTAAAATACCTTGTGATGTAATATACCTTGACATTGATTACATGGAAGGATTTAGGTGTTTTACTTGGAGCAAAGAACACTTTCCAGACCCTAAAGGTTTGCTTACCAGCTTAAGCGAAAATGGATTTAAAACCGTTGTAATTATAGACCCGGGAATCAAAATAGATAAAGAATACGATGTTTGGTTACAAGGCATTAGAAACGATTATTTTTGTAAAAGAGCAGATGGAACTTTAATGGAAGGTGATGTATGGCCAGGTAAATGTCACTTCCCAGATTATACAAACCCACAAGTTAGAGAATGGTGGAGCTCTTTATTTAATGGCTTGGTTGAAGCAGGGGTGCAAGGGGTTTGGAACGACATGAATGAACCTGCTGTTTTTGAAATTGGTACTTTCCCCGAAGATGTGCGTCATGATTTTGATGGCAACCCTTGTAGTCATAGAAAAGGACACAATGTGTATGGCATGCAAATGGCAAGAGCTACTTATAATGGACTTAAAAAATTCTTGATGCCTAACAGGCCTTTTGTGATCACAAGATCTGGTTATAGTGGCTTACAAAGGTACTCTAGCGTTTGGACAGGAGATAACACTGCTAGCTGGGAACACTTGTGGTTGGCCAATATTCAATGCCAACGCTTAGCAGTAAGCGGGGTTTCGTTTGCCGGCAGCGACGTGGGAGGTTTTATTGGAGAGCCCGATGGAGAATTATATACAAGATGGATGCAATTGGCCACTTTTCATACTTTCTTTAGAACACATAGTGCTGGCAATGAAACCGAATTTAACCAAGAGCCTTGGAGCTTTGGAAGTAAATATGAGTTTATTATAAAGAAGTTTTTGCATTTAAGATACCGTTTACTGCCTTATATATATACTGCTTTTTGGCAACATAGCACACATGGAACGCCAATCATTCGTCCGCTGGTTTTCATGGATCAAACCGACCCAGAAACCAGACATAGAATGGATGAATTTGCCTTAGGTGACCACATGCTCATTTGCCCAGTATTATTTCCAGGTGCTGTGGACAGAATGGTATATTTGCCTAAAGGGTATTGGTACCACATGTGGAACGACCATGAATACAAAGGTGGGAAAGAGTATAATGTAACTTGCCCAATAGACAGAATCCCTGTTTTCATTAGAGCAGGAGCTGTAATTCCACATTACCCTAAAATGCAGTACGTAGGCGAAATTGAAATTACAGAATTAACGCTAAACATTTATTACACCAGAGAACAAAATGTTTTGAGTGTATTATATGAAGATGCAGGCAATAACTATGGTTACAAAGCAGGCATTTTTAACAACCATAGGTTTTATGTTTCTGGCAGTGCTAAGAACTTAATAGTGAACCAAATCTTAGAAGAAGGAAATTATGCAGCTACCTATAAGTATTTTAAAATAGTGTTTCATGGCGTGCCATTCGAATGCAAGGAGGCAATAGTAGATGGAAAAAGTATTGCCCTAAACGAGAAACATTTTGCCGTTGGTACTGTAAAGTTTAAAGCAGAAAAAGGCTTTGAAAGAATTATCTTAAGATAGTTCTTTAGCTATTTTTTAGATTTATCTTTTCCACCAAACACGCTAATATTTACATAGCGCTTTGGGTTCTCGCGTAAATCTTTAAGTAAAGCATTAAGCTCTAAGGTTGTTTTATTAAGGTTATTGTATAACTCGGCATCATTTACCATTTTACCAGCCGTACCTTCCCCATCATTTATTTTCTTAGTGATAGCAGCTAACTCTAAACTTGTTCTATTGAGTTGTTCAATAGTTGATTTTAAAGGCGCTCCAGCAAGTGAATCACTTACTTGTTGCATATTTTTAATGGTAGCAGAAATTTCTTGATTACTCTTTCTTAAGTTAGTAGAAATGGCCGCCATATTTTCTCCGGTTTGACCCAAATTACCTTCTTGCGATTTCATTAAACGATTAAGCGTTGCTGTTAATCCCTCTAGGTTTTTCATAACAGCCGCCAGATCAGAAACCCCTGCAATTAGATTTTGCGAACCTCCTTTATCTAAAACGCGTTCAAGTTCACTTAAAACATTATTCAAGGAAACCAAAACATTTTCTGTCTTATCTTTTACTGGACCAATCATTTCGGTTATAGAAGCAGACAAGGTACTTTCTATACTTCCAACTAAAGTATCGCCAGGCTGAATAGGATCAACCAAAGAAGGCACCAATAAAGAAATAGCCTTTCCTCCCAATAAATCCATGCTTACAATGCGGGCTTCAGAGCTTTGACTCAATTGTATTTTTTTATCGATGCTTAGCGTTACCAATATTTGGTTAGCAGAATCGGTTCTAAATAAATCTAAGCGTTCTACCTGACCCACCTTTAATCCTTTGAAGTAAATGGGAGTAGATTTAACAATCCCATCAATTTTATTATATACTACGTAATAGGTGCCTAATGGAGAAAAAATCTTCTTACCACGAAGAAAATTATATCCAAAATAAAGGGCGGCCAAAGACAAGGCGGCGAATAATCCAATCTTTGCTTCTCGGTTGATTTTCAAAACAAGTTCTTTTGAGCAAAAATAGGAAAATAAAACTCCTTTTCTAATTATCGTGCAGCAGCAGTTGCTTCAAACGACTTTTTATACTCGTAAATAGCAGTAGACATTGCAGTTGCCATTTCATCCACACCTTTTTCACTGTTTAAATATTCGCGGTCGCCTTTATTGCTAATAAAGCCAGATTCAACCAAAATACTTGGCATGCCCGATTTCCAAAGCACTACAAAACCAGCTTGTTTAACTCCTCGACTTGGGCGGTTAATACCCTTTGAAATTTGATTCTCAACTTTTGCAGCCAAACGAATACTATGATCCATGTAGGCGTTTTGGAATAAAGTGAAATAAATATGCGATTCTGGCGTATTTGGGTCAAAACCATCATAACGCTGCTGATAAGCCTCTTCTAATAATAACACACTGTTCTCACGCTTAGCAACTTCTAAGTTGTCTTCGGCCTTATGTAAACCCATTGCAAAGGTTTCTGTGCCATGAACCGAAGGATTTTTTGTTGAATTGCAATGTAGAGAAATAAATAAATCTGCATTGTTTTTGTTCGCAATTGCTGATCTCTCCCAAAGTTCTACAAACTTATCTGAAGAGCGTGTGTAAATAATTTTCACATCGGGCATTTGCTCTTTAATTTTACTTCCAAGAGCTAAAGCCAAAGCAAGCGTAACCTCCTTTTCCTTAACACCTGCGTTCATGCAACCTGGATCATGGCCACCATGCCCTGCATCAATAACAATGGTATTTATTTCTTTCTTATAAATTTTTTTCGTACCAGCAGGTGGGTTTGACGCAACAAGAACCATTATGGCCAGAAATGGCACAATTTTTTCCCAATTCGGAAAATTCATTGCTTTATTTAGCTTTGCGATTAACATTGAACAATCTACTTTCATATCTTTTGGTTTTACGTCATTTAATCTTGAGAAAGGTGCTATATACCGTTTCAACAATTTTGATTGGCGCTTTTCCTATGTATATTGAAGGTTCTAATTTAAATGCAAATATATACAACTTAAACAACATTACTGCAAGTAAAATAAATCATACAAGTACAAAAAACTGGCTTTCAATCAATTATGTTTTTTCAGATACTGCAAAAACTAGTTCAATATTGGTTCAAGACTCACTTTCACAAGATTCTAACTATCTGCCTTATACCAAATCTGCCATAACAAGTAAAATCAAATACAACGCCAAAGATTCTATTGTGTATGATGCGGATACCAAAACGGCAAGTCTTTATAAAGATGCTGCCATAGTTTATGACGAGTATGATATGAAGGCTGCGCGTATTCATATTAACCTAGGCACAAAATTGATTAATGCCACCGGAGAGAAAGACACCTTAGGAATGCTTAATAATACTCCTGTGTTTAAACAAGGCTCAGACGAATACAAATTAGAGGAGGTAACTTTTAACTATGAAACCAAACGAGGACTCATGCGGATGTTTAGAACGCAAGAAGGTGATGGGTTTATTAAAGGCAAGAAAGTAAAGCGCGATGAATTTAATAACTTTTATATTAGAGAGAGTTATTATACTACTTGTAGTGAAGACCACCCTCACTTTAGCATTACAGCTCAAAAGCTCAAGGTAATTCCTAACAAAAAAGTAATCACAGGGCCTGCCAATCTTAACATATTGGGTATGCCAACCCCCCTTGTAGTTCCTTTTGGTATTTTTCCACTCAAAAGTGGCCAACAAAGCGGCATCATTATTCCGTCTTATGGCAACGCATTAGGCAGGGGATACTTCTTACGCCAAGGGGGATACTATTTTGGCCTAGGGTCAAAATTTGACCTAGCCTTAATTGGTGATATATTTACCAATGGAAGTTGGCAATTAGGCTTTAGAAGCAATTATAACAACCGTTATAAATACAATGGTAACCTAAGTGCAAACTATGCTTACAATAAAAATGGCTTGCCAGAAGACAGAAACTTTGAGGAGTTTAACACCTTTAATATTCGTTGGACCCACGGCCTAGACGCCAAAGCCAAACCAGGAACAAGCTTTAGGGCAGACGTTAACTTGGTAGGTAACCAATACCTTGCATTCAATACTTATAATACAAGTGCTAATACAGCCTTTCAAAACAATATCAACTCATCTGTAAATTATAACCGTTCATTTGGCAAAGGGAAATATAATCTAGGCGCTTCTGCTAGAGCCTCGCAGAACCTTGCCACAAGAGATTTGAGTGCCACTTTACCCGATTTAACTTTCTCTGTACCTTCCTTTCAGCCTTTTAAACCAAAGTGGAAACCAACAGCAGAAAAATGGTATGAAAAAACCAGTATCAATTATACAGGTGCCTTTCAAAACATATTGACAACCAAAGATACTCTCTTATTCAAGCAAAGGAATTCTACCGAACAAAAGGCCTACTTTGATAGTACCATGAGAAATGGATTTAGGCATGCTATGAGTTTACAAAACTCCTTTAACCTTTTTAAATATTATACCCTTTCTCTGGGGGCAGATTATAATGAAGTATGGACCTTTAAAACCCTTGAAAAGAATTATGATTCAATTAACCAAAGAGTAATAAATAGCTATAACAGCGGCTTCGATAGGTTCAACCAATACTCTTTTAGGGCTGGTTTAAATACCCGCTTTTATGGAACCGTGCAATTTAAACGCGCACGCTTAATGGCCATAAGGCATGTAGCTAACCCAGACATTAGCTTTAGCTACACCCCAGACTTTGGAAATCCTAGGTATGGCTATTTTGAAAAAGTACAAATAGATGCTGCTGGAAGAACACAAGAGTATAGCCGCTTTGAAGGTTCCTTATATGGCAGCCCTTCTAGAGGCAGACAAGGAAACATAAACTTTGGCTTGGATAATAACTTTGAAATGAAATGGAAAAAAGGCAAAGACACTGCCGAAAAAGTAGAGAAAATAAAAATCTTTGAAAGTTTAAGACTGAGTGGTTCTTACAATATTTTTGCCGATTCATTAAAACTAAGCACCATTCCTATTAGCTGGCGTACCACCCTTTTTAAGACCATAAGTTTAAATGGTGGTGCAACCTTAGACCCTTATGTAAATAGTTTAATAACTACAGAAAGCGGCTCACAGTTTTACCAAAGAGTGAATGTTTTTTATGCTGGCACAGAGAAAAAATTAGGTAAAATTACCAATGCCAATATGGGTATTACTGCCGGCTTAAACCCGCAAATGTTTAACAAAAATAAACAAGCAAAATTAGATGCCCGCAAGAAAGAAATGGAAGCACAAAATTTCTTGGAATATAAGCCAGAATGGTCACTAAACTTTAGCTATACCATTAATTACGACCAAAACAACCTGTTAAATCCAAACCTAGAACCATTTGTGCAAACCCTTTCTTTTAATGGTATGTTTAATCCTACTAAAAATTGGTTTTTCAATTTTAACTCTGGCTACGATTTTAGGTTAAACAAGATATCTCACTTAGGAATTGATTTACGAAGAGATTTACATTGCTGGCAATTTACCTTCTCATGGACCCCGCTCTCTGCGTTTGGTACACAATACTTTATTTTTAACATACAGGTTAAATCGCCAACTTTGCAAGATTTAAAGGTTCCAAAGCGCAAAGATTGGTTTGATACCAGAAGGATATAAAATATTATAAAGATTTACTTTAATTTGAACCCATTAATAATAATAAATGAAATACGTATCACTTAACGATCTTCACGTTGCCCTAGGCGCAAAAATGATTGAGTTTGCTGGATATAATATGCCAGTTCTATATCAAAATCTCATCCAAGAACACAATGCCGTAAGAAACAGCGTGGGTGTTTTTGATGTTAGCCACATGGGCGAGTTTATGCTTAAGGGAGAGAAAGCTTTAGATCTAATACAATTGGTTACCTCAAATGATGCCTCTAAATTAACAGATGGTAAAGTGCAATACAGTTGCTTGCCAAACGACAAAGGAGGTATTGTAGATGATCTTTTGGTTTATCGTTTTAGTGCAACAGAATACTATTTGGTAGTTAATGCAAGCAATATTGAGAAAGATTGGAATTGGATTTCTAAGCACAATACCTTTGGTGTAGAGATGGTAAACATGAGTGACGATTTATCGCTATTGGCAGTGCAAGGTCCTAATGCTATTAAAGTAATTCAAAAGCTTACTTCAGTAGATTTAGCGCCTATGGAGTATTATACTTTTACTCATGGCACGGTAGCAGGTTGCGAGGATGTTATTATTTCGAATACAGGTTATACGGGTGCTGGAGGTTTTGAACTTTACGTTTGGAACAAAGATGCACGCAAGTTATGGGATGCTTTATTTGAAGCTGGCAAAGAGTTTAACATAGAACCTTGTGGTTTAGGAGCAAGAGATACCTTGCGCTTAGAAAAAGGCTTTTGCTTGTATGGCAATGATATTAACGATGAAACTTCTCCTATTGAAGCGGGCCTAGGCTGGATTACTAAATTTACCAAGCCCTTTATTAACCACGAACACCATAAGGCCATTAAAGAAAATGGTGCTGCCAAAAAACTAGTTGGCTTTGAAATGATTGAAAGAGGAATTCCTCGTCAGCATTACCTAATAAAGGATGCAGCAGGCAATACCATAGGTGAAGTAACATCGGGTACACAATCTCCAAGTTTAAATAAAGCCATAGGATTAGGGTATGTTAGCGCTGCCCACAGCAAAGCAGATACCGAAATATTTATTGAGGTTAGAGAAAAAGCTATTAAAGCAAAAGTTGTAAAAATTCCTTTCTTATAATGAATGCTGAGGTAATACATACACCAGCCTTATTACCCCTTTATACCTTAAAAGATAAAGTGGTTGTGGTAATAGATATTTTAAGGGCAACCACAACCATGTGTGTTGCCTTTGAAACGGGTGTCAGTAAAATTCTTCCTGTTGCGAGTCCAGAAGAATGCCTCATGTTTAAAGACTTTGATTTCATTATTGCGGCAGAACGCAATGCAGTTAAGGTAGAAGGCTTTGACATGGGCAACTCTCCTTTTGAATACGAGAATCCATTCTTGGCTGGAAAAAGTATTGCCTTTACAACTACCAATGGAACCAAGGCCATTAAGAAATCGAAGGCCATGAACCCGCATAGTATTTTAATTGGCTCTTTTTTAAATATAAGCGCCTTGTGCGAACGTATTAAAAATAGTGAGAAAGATTTAGTGCTCTTGTGTTCTGGCTGGAAAGACAAATACAATTTGGAAGATACTTTATTTGCAGGTGCTGTTTTAGATAAACTAAAAGATTACTATCAAATGCCAGATGATGCCGCACTTTCGGCCTGGTATTTATTTAAACAACATGAGCAAGATTTGGAGTCGTTGGTAAGAGCTAGCTCCCATGCGCAGCGCTTTACCCTATTGCATTTGCAAACAGATGATGTAAAGTTTTGCTTACAACAAGATACCATAAAGGTGGTACCAGAAATGCTAGGCGAATATTTAGTTAACCTAACTCCACAGCAAGCAAAATCTTTTTCTTAAGCGCGGCGTAGGTTCAAGACGCTATTAAATATAAAGCTAAAGCCAATAACCAAAGCGCTACCAAATAGGTTGAACCAAAGGAAACTGATATCTGTATAAAAATACATATACAGTACAAGGCCCTCTGCAAGAATGGCTGCATAAAAAGCGCTTGCACCTTTAATTTGTTTAAACATAAAGGCTACTAAAAATATACCTAAAATAGTTCCATAAAAAAGCGAGCCAAGTACATTTACCGCTTCAATTAAACTACCTAATTTATTGGCAAACATAGCTACGCCAATGGCATATACCCCCCATAAAGCGGTTGCCCATTTAGAGGCTTTGAGATAATGTGCATCACTCGCATTTTTAACAAAGCTGCGCTTGTAAATATCTACCATGGTGCAAGAAGCTAAAGCGTTTAGTTCGGCTGATTTACTTTGCATAGAGGCTGCAAAAATTACCGCTATCAACAAACCAATTAAACCATGTGGTAAATAATCTATCACATAGCGCAAGAAGATATAATTGGTATCATTGATTTCTGCCTTTGGGTCGTTGGCCTTCATTAAATCGGTAGCCTGTTTGCGCAGGTTTTGCATTTCTTTTTCGCTTTGAACCAATACCGATTGGTGTGCAGTAATTTGCAACTCATTACCTTCTTGGATACTTTGGTTCAAACCGAATGCCGCTTCTTTCCTTTTCTCAAATAAGGCTTCATGCGCATGGTTAATTTGATGCCATTGCGGAGCATAAGTACTTGCCTCCAACTTTTGGGTCTCGTTAGAATTAAAGAACAAAGGAGCAGGTTTAAACTGATAAAAAACAAACAACAAAACACCTATTAATAAGATAAAAAACTGCATAGGCACTTTTATGAGGCCATTCATAAGCAAGCCCATGCGACTCTGCTTTAAATCTTTAGCACTAATATAGCGAGAAACTTGGGATTGGTCGGTGCCAAAGTAAGACAAAGCCAAAAAGAAGCCCCCAATTAAACCACTCCAAATATTGTATTTATTGTTTAGGTCGAAGCTTAAATCTATGACATTCATTTTGCCTAACTTACCTCCTATCTTAACAGCATCTGTGAAACCAATTTCTGGAGGCAATAGGCGTACAATCATATACCCAGCTATAAACATACCTATAAAAATAATAATCATTTGTTGCAGGTGCGTATAGCTTACCGCTTTAGAACCGCCTAAAACAGTGTAAAGAATAACAATACTCCCAATAAATAAATTGGTATAATAAATATTCCAACCCAATAAGGCAGAAAGAATAAGAGCAGGCGCATAAAGGGTGAGTCCAGAAGCTAAACCACGTTGAGTTAAAAATAGAAAAGAAGTGAATACTCTTGTTTTTTGATCGAAACGCTGCTCCAGATACTCATAAGCAGTATATACATTTAAGCGGTGATAGATAGGAAGAAAAAATATACAGAGTACCACCATGGCAATTGGTAAACCAAAGTAATACTGTACAAAGCGCATTCCATCTGTGTAAGCCTGACCCGGAGCAGATAAGAATGTTATTGCGCTTGCCTGAGTGGCCATAATAGATAAGCCCACCATGTACCAAGGAATGCTATGATCTCCCTTTAAGTAAGATTCTATATTTTTTGAACCTCTACTTTTATAAATACCATAGCCACTAATAAATAGCAAAGAACCTATGAGCACCAACCAATCTAACCAACTCATAAGAAAGATTGGGTTAAAAAGTAAGCAGCAATAATTTCTAGGGCTAACAAGACGAGCACCCAAATATACCATTGTTGCATTTGCTTATTGTTGGTTTCGTCCATTGTTCTTAATACTTTGCTATAATAAAAATTAAAGTCAGCAATTTTAGCGAAAATGAATCATATTTGAACCTACTTAACGACCCTAAGAGTTTAAAAATAAACTAAAGGAAAAAGCGATGTTAAAGTACTACCGCTCATAGCGCTTTTCTTTAGCTTTTAAAACAGAAACAAATGAATCTAAACTTATTAATTGATAATTTAACTAATCCGGCCTTACTCTTCTTTGTATTGGGAGTTATTGCAGTATATCTTAAAAGTGACTTAGAAATACCCAAAAATTCGTCTAAGTTTATCTCTTTGTATTTGCTATTTTCTATTGGATTTAAGGGTGGGCAAGAATTATCGCACGAAACTTTTACCGCAGAAATTGGGTGGTCAATGCTTTTTGGTATTAGTATTTCGGCATTGATTCCCTTTTACACATTCTTTATTTTAAGAAAAAAATTAAACGTTTACGATGCTGGTACTATTGCCGCTGCGTATGGCTCTGTTAGCGCTGTAACTTTTGTAACGGCGGTGTCTTATCTAGAATCTAATCAATTAAATTTACATGGGCACATGGTTGCTATCATGGCTTTAATGGAATCGCCAGCTATTATCATAGGCTTGATATTAATTTCTGTTTTTAACAAAGAAGATAAAGGCGCTAAAGTTAATATCTCCTCCGTTTTAAAACATTCGCTTACCAATGGCAGCGTATTACTTATTTTGGGGAGTTTAATTATTGGGTTAATTGCAAACGCAAAACAAGCAGAGGGTATTAAGCCCTTTACCAACGATTTGTTTAAAGGCTTCCTTGCTATCTTCTTGCTAGATATGGGCATTACAAGTGGGCAGAAATTAAAAGCTTTTTTCTCCTTTGGTATTTTCCCGTTACTATTTGCCATCTTCATTCCATTAGTGAATGGATGTATTGTTGCTTTGTCTAGTGCCTTGGTTACCGATGATATTTCGAATAGGTTTATGTTTGCTGTATTAGCCGCTAGTGCTTCCTATATAGCCGTGCCTGCTGCCATGAAAATAACTGTACCTAAAGCTAATCCAGGTTTGTATTTACCAATGGCTTTGGCCGTAACCTTTCCATTAAACATTACTGTTGGAATGCCCATTTATTTTCTAATAGTGCAACTTTAAGAATTCCGTTTGTAGGGTTTTTTTTACCACTCATAAGTTTTTTGGTAAATAATTGTATCACTTGGAATAATTTCGTTCCGTTTTTAGAAACTAAACATGAAAAAATTCAGTCTTTTTATTGCGAGTATTAGCTTAAGCTTCGCATTGTTGGGTCAAAACACCACCCCAAAAAATTGGTTCAACTTAGATTTACAGCAAGATGGCATTTGGGGTTTAAGTACAGAGAAAGCTTACCAATCTTTTAAACTAAATAACAATGGTAAACCTAAAGTGGTTGTGGCTGTAATAGATGCTGGTACCGACGTAGAGCATGAAGATTTAAAATCTATGTTATGGATTAATAAAGGCGAAATACCTGGTAATAATATAGATGATGATAAAAATGGCTATGCCGATGATGTGTACGGCTGGAGCTTTATTGGTGGCCCTAACGGAAATGTAGAGCAAGATACCTACGAATCTACCCGACTTGTTGTGGCTTTAGAAAAAAACACCAATAGAACCGCAGATGAAGAAGCCATGTATAAAAATGCATTAGCGCTTTACGAAGAATCTAAGAAAGAAAATGATGACCAATTGAAACAGTTACAGACTATTTTAGATGCAATAAAAAACACTGCTAAAAAAACTGGTTCTGACAACCCAACATTGGAGCAAGTTGAAAAAATTGAAGTAAATGGTAAAGAAGAAAAATTAGGCAAGCAATTGCTTAAATATGTGGTTCAAACAGGAGGCTTAGAAAAATCTCCTATTATGGGTTCTTTAAATGATGGCATGAAGCAGTTGAGCAGTATGCGCGATTACAACCTAAACAAAGGTTTTGAACCTAGAAATTTAGTAGGTGATAATTATGCCAATGTAAAAGAACAGTACTATGGCAATAACCATATAAATGGACCTAAGGCAGAGCATGGAACACACGTGGCAGGTATTATTGCAGCAGATAGAAACAATGAGTTAGGCATTTCGGGCATTTGCCAAATGGCAGAAATTATGACCATTCGCTGCGTGCCAGATGGAGATGAAAGAGATAAGGATATTGCCAATGCCATTCGCTATGCAGCAGACAATGGCGCTAAGGTGGTGAACATGAGTTTCGGAAAAAAGATTTCTCCATACGCAGGTGTAGTGCAAGAAGCTATTACTTATGCTAAAACCAAAGATGTATTGCTAATACATGCTGCAGGAAACGATGCAGCAAACTTAGAAACTGAAGTTTTTTTCCCAGAAGGTTATTTAAAAGATAGAAAAGAAAACTATAGCCATTGGATAGAAGTGGGCGCCATGGGTGCAGGTGAAGGCAAGAAAAGAATCGGTAGTTTTTCTAACTATGGCATAACCCATGTTGATGTATTTGCACCAGGCGTAGATGTATATTCTTGTATTCCAGAAAGCAAATATGCTAGCTTTAATGGCACCAGTATGGCAGCCCCAATGGTAGCTGGAGTAGCAGCCTTAATACGCCAAAATTTCCCTACTTTAACGGCAGAACAAACCAAGAAAATCATTTTAGAAAGTGCCATTCCTTGCAAAGAAAAAATTGTAATACCAGGCACTAAGAAAAAAGCTAAGCTTGCTAAAATTAGCAGAACTGGTGGCATTGTAAATGCTTATGCAGCTTTAGTGTTGGCAGAAAAAGTTAGCAAAGGGCAATAGGCCTTTACTTCCAGAAATTATACCTTAAGCCAATTCTAAAAGTATTGGGCTTAAATCCATAATTTCCAATTGTATTGCCGGTTAAATTGGTAATTTTAGATTCTGTTAAACCTACCATATAGTTGGTGTAAATAGAGAAACCCGACTTCTTAAAATACAATTCCAATTCTGGACAAGCCATCACATTTAGCAATAACATGCTTAGTTCATTAGTGTGACCGCTGTTTAGGCTATCTAATGAATTATTGTTTTTCTGAGTGTAGGTAAATCTGCTTTCTTGCACGCCTATGCCAAGAAGTACATTTAACGCAATAGTTGATTTATTTATAATGGGAGTACCTGCATGCATTAAAAATAAACTAGAAGATACGCCGCCATATACTTCGGTTTTAGGATTAGTTTGAGGGGTGCTCATCCAAATAAAATCTGTACGCACAATTACCTTTTCACTTTTATATCCCATAGAAAAATCAAAGACTAAATTAGAGTTAGGAACTTCCACCTTATTCCCTAAAAATTTAACTGGATAAGTATCATTGTTGGCATAGCCATACCCAAATCCAAAACCCATAGTTAGCTTAGATTTATTTTGAGCCGCAGCTTTATTAGTCAAAATAAAGAATAAGGAGCTTAATAAAAACAGGTATTTGTATTTCATAATTTGAAAATTATAAAACCAAAAATACAAAAAAAGCAACTTAATTTTTAGCTGGCTTCTTGGACTATAGACAAAAAATAAGGTATTATACATTGGTTAATTTCTCAATATCGAATTTGGTCATTTGCATAAAGGCATACATTGCTTTTGGTGCTTTTTCTGGGTCATTCATTAATTTACCTAAAATAGAAGGAATAATTTGCCACGAAACTCCAAACCTATCGTCGAGCCACCCACATTTACCATAGTTTCCTCCAGCTCCTAATGCATCCCAATAATGGTCAATTTCTTCCTGTGTGTCGCAAGTAATAACCTAAGACTTCGCAAAATGCAAAACGTTTGGTTAACCTACCAGAAGCAGGTGACCATATTTTGGGAAATCCTATTAGGTCTAAGGATATAGCTGGAGTGCAAAGAGAAATGCTAACTTTTTCTCAAGAAATACTAGCAATGGGATTTGTAAAAGAGAAAATGTTTTAATCCTTTCCAACAAATTCAATGGAAGAAGGTGCAATTCCTAAACCTCTATTTTCTGAATACTTTTTAATTGAACTTAAGGTTCTAGGATTTAAACTTTCGTAAAGCTCTACATTATTGGGATCTTTAAACTTTATTTCAATATTCTTTTTGGGTTCGGCCCATAATTTTTCGCCTGTCTTTAGGTTCAACACATTAAATCTGCCGTATTTATAAGTATAAACTGAGTAAGAATAGGCAGGTGCTTTAATTACGGTTTTGCCCTTAACAACTTCTTTCTCTGCGGGTACCTTAATAAGTGAATCCGCCAATACACCGCCTTCATTAAACAATAAATAATCTCCAAAAAAACTCAGTTCCAATGCATCAATTTTTCTGTTCAGTTTGCTAAAATAAGCTGGAAATTGCTCTGGTTTAATAATCACTTCGCCTTTAGCATCTATTAAAGTTTGCTCCTTCCCTTTTGTTAAGAAAATAACTGGCAATCGGTCTGAACCAAAGTTGCTCCAATTGGCCCAATTATACTCTGCAAAGCTTTCATATTCAAAAGGCAAAATTGCATTTCCAGACTCGGTTATGCCACCCCATTTGCCATTATTTTTTGCCAAAACTAGTTTCCCAGGATGATAGTATCTATAGTTACTAATTATAGTGTCCGTCTCAACTTTAGAGGGGTCATTAGGATCTACAGGAACCTCTACATATTCGGTATCGTGCCAGTAGCGGGCGGGCGAATAATTACTTCCTAAATCAAGATTGCCAATCTTAACTTTAACATATACCATAATATCTTCATATATGGGTTCGATTCGTTGTGTTTTATCTCCATTTTCATTTAAGAATTGAACGCCAAATAAGTTTCCTTTTTCAATGGGTTCAACGGTTTGAGCCGACAAGCCTAGCATCAGTAAAACACTGAATAAAGTGAGCAATAGTTTTTTCATAGAATCAAAGTAAGGTAAAATAAAACTTAGCTGCATTAAACAGATATTAAATCATTGGTGGCATAGCGAAACAAAAAAATGATGCTGGTTTGCAAACATCTGTACTTCTGATTATGTTTATCAAATAAAATCAAACACCATGAATTACTTAATAACTGGCGCTGGAAGTGGTATTGGGAGAGCTATTGCCATTAAAATTTCGCAACAAGACCATACTTGTTATTTGTTAGGAAGAAATGAAACAAGCCTGGCAGAAACACTTTCTCTTCTTAAGCCTGGTGAGCACAAAATATTAGTGGCAGATGTAGCCAGTACTGCATCTTTACAAAAATGCCAATCAGAAAATAATGCATTGATTTTAGATGGTATTATAGCCAATGCGGGCTTAGGAGGAGAAAATTATTTTGGAGAAAACGACAGATGGGAACAGATTATAAACACCAATTTAACTGGCACCTATTTAACGGTAAATTATTTTTTACCTGCACTACAAAAAAGTCCCTCACCCACCAAACATATCTTAATTACTTCTTCAGTTTTGGCCAGATTAGGCGTGGCTAATTATGCTGCATATTGCGCCTCTAAAGCTGGCTTACTTGGACTAATGAGAAGTTGGGCCATACAATATGCGCCAGAAAACATATTGGTAAATGCTGTTTGTCCGGGCTGGGTAAATACAAATATGGCACAAGAAGGCTTGCAAGGCATTGCAGATGGAATTGGCATTTCTAAAGCCGAGTTTTTTGATATTGCCATGCAATCTGTGCCGTTAAAACGAATGAGTGAACCCAAAGAAATTGCTGAACTATATTTCTATTTATTAAATCAAAAGTCTATTACGGGACAAGCCATAGATATTAATTGTGGCTCGGTAATGAATAGTTAGCACAATTCGTAAACGATGGCGGCCCCCTGCCCTACGCCAATGCACATGGTAGCTAAGCCATACTTTACGCCACGTTTTTGCATTTCGTGAAGGAGTGTTGTGCTAATTCTAGAACCGCTTGCACCAAGGGGATGGCCTAAAGCGATTGAGCCTCCATTTACATTTACTATTTCAGGGTTCAAACCTAACTCACGCATACATGCCAAGCCTTGTGAAGCAAAGGCTTCATTGAGTTCTACCAAGCCTAAATCTGCTACTGTAATACCTGCGCGCTTTAAGGCTTTTTGGGTAGCTGGCACCGGACCAATTCCCATTACCGAAGGATCTACACCTGCAATGGCTCTTCCAATAATTTTGGCCATAGGTTTTAAGTTAAAACGTTTTACTGTTTCTTCTCCAGCCAACAATAAGGCAGCGGCACCATCATTTATGCCACTGGCATTTCCAGCGGTAACCGAACCATCCTTTTTAAATGCAGGCTTTAATTTAGTTAGGTCTTCTAAAGAACTCAAACGCGGATGTTCATCTTTATCAAACAACTTAGGTTCTCCCTTTTTTTGAGGAATAGGCACATGAATTAACTCCTCGGCAAATTTATTGGCATCGTGGGCCGCTTGGTATTTTTGCTGAGAGGCCAAGGCAAAAGCATCTTGGTCTTCACGACTTACTTTCCATTGTTCAGCTACATTTTCGGCCGTTTCGCCCATGCTAAATGGGTGGTATAACGCTGCTAAAGCCTTATTGGTAAATCGCCAGCCTATGGTTGTATCGTAAATTTCTGGCGTTCTGCTAAAAGCGGCATCTGCTTTGGCCATTACAAACGGCGCGCGGGTCATGCTTTCTACCCCACCTGCAATATATACATCGCCATCGCCCACCTCAATAGCCCTAGAAGCATCTATAATACTTTGTAAGCCACTAGCGCAAAGTCGGTTAACCGTATTACCACCTATGCTTGTAGGCAAACCTGCCAATAACAAAGCCATACGAGCAACATCCCTATTGTCTTCGCCAGCTTGGTTGGCAGCGCCAAAAATTACATCTTCAATTTCATTTA
>JBIKKC010000001.1:0-57673 GCA_044360615.1 Bacteroidia bacterium
TCCAGTATAATAAATTTTAGCTGAAGAAATATTGGTTGCTGGCGTTGCTGACCCATCAGTGCTTAAGGCAAACGAAGAAGCTGAAATTGGTGCACCAGTAGCCGACATGGTAACCGCTAAACGGATAATTTCAGCATCAGTCGAATTCCCATCAACCTTCGAGGGAACTGGTTGATCTGCACTAGCACTTACAAAAGTCATTGGGGTACTTACTACCCTAAAGCCAATAGTTGGTGTTGTAACTAAAACTCTAGCCGTATCAAAAACAACGATTGAGTCTAAGTTTGCACGCAAGCTATCTCCAATTAAGGCACCGTTAGCTACATTATATGCTACCCAGAAGTAGTTATCCCCATTTACTAAAACTTGGTTACCCGTTAAGGCAATGTTTCCGCTTGGTGAGGTAACTGTTGAACCAAATTGTGTTGCTGTGCTAAAAGTGTTGCTGTTACCAGTGTAATAAATCTTAGCCGAGCTAATTGCTGCTAATCTTGTAGTGCCTGTTGTGTTAAAATTTAATCGGGTAACTCTAGTTGGAATTTGGCCATTCACATTTACTCTAACACGCAACATAGCCATATCTTGGGCACCAATAGAAACAGGTGCAGTTTCGCGGGTAACATCTCCATTCTGGAAATTCATAAATGGCGCAGTGGTGCCCCATGCAAAGAATTCTCCGTTTCCAGATACAGGCCCTGGAGCAGTAGTAGCCGTTGTGCGTGTATAAGTGGTATTTTGAACAAATGCGCCAATCCCAGCTGTTATACTTCTTGCCGTCCAAGGCCCTGTTGGTGTGGTGCCTTGCATTAAAAATAATTGCTCCTGATTACCCAATAAAACATCCCTATTGGTAACTCCACCTGCTTCTTCCATAGTAGAAATTAACACTGTGGAAGTAGCCGGTAAATTTTGGCCCGCTTCTAAACTCAATCTGAACAACTTATTTGTTAGTAAAGAAGTTTGAGGCGCATTAACACTACCAGTTGGGTTGGTTAGGGCTCTTGCTGTAATAATTTGTCCAGCCCAACCAGCACCAGGAGAAATTTGCATATACCTTCTTGTGTTATTTGGGTTAGCCAATTGAAGGTATTCTGAACCGTATCCCAACGGAACATTTAAAAAGCTGGTTAAAGTTCCAGCAATTGGCCTAACAAATCTAATTGGCCCAACCACATAAGAACCATGTGTGGTAGGTGGAGAAACTGTATTTAAGCTTGGTGCAGTACCTAACGAACCATTTCCTATTGGACCCACCGTTAAAATATTTACATCGTCTGTAAATAAAATACCTCTGCTAAAGGTTGTTAAACCACCCGCATTTGTGGCAGAAAGTAATGTTGTTCTGCCAATGGTATCTCCCACTTGAAGTGGGTTGCGCAATTTCACATGGTTTTGAGTAAACATAGTAAAAGTACCACGAATAAAGTTAACCCCTGTACTTAAAGAATCTGTTTCATTGCCTACAAAAATGGTGTCTTTATAAAATATACCCATGGTAGGATTACCATTTGTGCCACCGCCGTAGGTAACAGAACGTAGTGAAGTTCCTAATGGAGGATAAATTGGTCTTTGTGAAAAGAATGCCCTTTCACAACCACGTGTAATAGTAATTGCATTCAGAGTTAACCCTACCACTAACTTTCCATTTGGCGCAACCGGCCCATCTACTAAAAATAAACTATTGCGTATAACAAAATTACTAGTCATAGTTGCATTAAAGCTTGTACCAGCAGAATTTGTAAAGTATATGGAAGGAATATAGCTGTTGGTTATTGTACCGTTATTTGCCAAAACACTTGGCGAACCTCCAGTTAAGTAAAGCGTAGCAGTGGTACTAGTACCCATATTAAGGATGCCATTATTGGTTAAATTACCACCAACATATAACCATCTTCCTACTGCAGAGGAAAGGGAGGTGCCTAAATTGAAAGTGCCACCTCCACTTATAGTAAGGTTTCCAAAAATCTGAGATACCGTATTCGTTGCAGTTGAAAAATAAATGAAAGTACCACCATTAATGGTTAGGTCTTGCATGCGTGAAATATTCACATTTGAAGTTACTGTATGCGTTGAGTCAATTACCACATGATTATTAGCTGTAGGCACAATACCACCAACCCAAGTGGTAGGATTAGACCAGTTACCACTTTGTGCAGAGGTAATAGTGCTTGGTACAAATTCCTCGATAGTTAAACTATCGATGAAAGGATTCATGTTAAAGCTGTTTGGATTGTTTCTGTAAAAGGCAAACTTTGCATTTGCTACTTTATATGCGTCTGGAATCTTTACTGTAATTTTAGACCAAGGTGTAGCGGCTGTCATGGTGCCCGAACCAGCGGTAGAAGTGGTTACCACATCAGCGTTGGGCTGCACATGCATAATAGATCTCCAAGTAGCTCCATTATCATTAGAAGCCATTACTATAATTGGGTAAGTATAATTAGAAGTTTGGCCAAAGAACATATTGAACCTTATGTAAGGAGAGGTAGAAGTGGTTAAATTCACCGCAGGTGATTCAATTCTTCTACTCATCATGTTTGTTTGTGCGCCAAAACTATAATCTTCTAACCAAAGCGCGCCAGAATCTGTAACGGCACTATTAGGTATTGGTGTTCCAAAACTTTGTGATGACCACACTCCTGGCGAAACCAATTTATTTTGTTGCCAATCTTTAGGTCCTGTTAAATTTACGGCTGTTGGGGTACCGTTGCCCCAATAATCAAAACGTGTTTGCGTCCAGCCAGTTGGTGCACCCGGCGAACCCGTAAAAGGGCTGTCAAAATTTTCGAGCAGGTAAACCTGCGCCTTTACCTGTTGATATGCTCCCAGCAAAATCAACAGACCGAACAAAAGGCTCTTTAAGCTAAGTATATTTTTTTTCATGTAAAATAATTTGATAAACTAAATAAAAACTAAAACCAAAGGACAAAAAATCCTTTATTCATTCCACACCATGGTGCGCCAAAAACCAGCTGGAATGGCTATAAACACTATAGATTTACTTGAATTGTTAAAATTCATTATAAATCAAATGTAGAAAAAATTATCTGGAAAACCAGAAAAAGTTAAAAAATTGTAAACTTTTACAATCGAAAGTTGTTATGCAACATTTTTAGTGTTGCTTTTCAAATTTCTTGTAAAGAACTCCGAAATTGGTTTCTATTTGTAATAAGTAGATGCCGTTTTGTAACGCTTCTACATTAATTGAATTGGCACTTTCACTTGCTAATAAACGCCCTTGCAAATCTATAACAGAAATTCTTTGAACCTTTGCTGTGCCGCTTGTTTCAATGGTTACTTTAGCACTTGCTGGGTTAGGGTAAACTATAAGATTTGTTGGTTCAAACCGACTATTTAAGCCATTAGCCATTTCTAACATAAAATACACCGAAGTATCTGCTGTTGTGCCAGCACTTTCTTTAACAATTAGCACACCGTAAGGCTTGGTAAAAAAATTGGCTATGGTAAATTTAATTGGATTGGTTGTTGTTGGAAGATTGCTTAAACCTAAATTCATCCAAGTGGCCATAGAATCTTCACTAAACAGCACTGTTACCGAATCTATGTTTTGATAGGTATAGGCAATATTCACTATTTCTCCCTTTTTCCAAGAACTAGAAACAGTTGGTTCTGTAATAACAATAGACTTAGGCAAGGGCGGTATGCTATCTCCAGGGATATAGGCCATAGTTCTAAAATTAATGCGATCTGCCCATTCTGGAAAATCTATAAAAGGATTTCTATTTCCTTGTTCAACTGCAATGTATTCGTTACGCGCTATTTCAAAAGCATCTGGTGGATCCATTTGATGCCACTGCTTTAATATGGTTAAGGATTGTTGGTTTGGAATCGTCCAAGAATTACCTCTTGAACCATTGTAACAAACTGCCATGTAATATAATGCCCTAGCGATATCTCCCTTTTGTTCTGGCCTTGGTTCATAAGAAGTAATATTAAAACTATCTTTACCTAACATACCAAAACCTGTGGGTGAGGTATAAGTTGGCGTAACCACTTCGTGAAAAGGATTATTGCTTCTTCTGGCATTGGCATTGGTTTGATGCGCTGGAAACAAATTATGTAAATCATTATACTCTGGCAACTCACTTGTGGTGCCTGGCGCATTAGGCCAATCTGGGTTACCTTGGTTAGAAGGCATCCAACTTTGAGGCCATGTATGTTCTCTGGTTAATACGGCTCCATTATTACCTGCTGCCCACAAGAATGGTTCATCGTATAAAAATTGATGACCGGTATAAACACATGTAACTACTTTCTTGCTATTGCTCGTATCCCTTGCTATCCAAGGATTAACTAGCCTTGGAATATAGCTGCTATAGAAAACAGTATCGTGCGGGTTGATGCGCGCAGTTAAACTAGTAACAAAATTAGCATTGGCTGGATTAATGCCTTGGTAATAATTACCAGGTGTTTTACCACTTGTACTTACCGAGTTTTTAAGAGATGTGCTGGTTAAATAATTTTCATAACCAGCAGGGCCATTAAAACTATAAACTGCATAATGATAGGTTTGGTTGGCAAGTATATAATTTGGATTAAAAACAATACTCGAGTCTGCAACAATTTCAACTTGCGCCGAACCAATATAATCTCCTCGTTTGTAGCTCTGCCCATCGGTTGGCGTTTCTGTAATGGCTGAACCTAACTTTCTTAATATTAAATATTTTTCGGCAAGTTTATTACTTGCATTTAATTGTGTGGCGTAACCATACGATTTTACAGAAGCAAAATTAATGGCTTGTGCATTGCCACTAGGTTCGGTTGCCAAACTACCACCAATACCATACAAACTTAAACTAAACGAGCGCTTATCTGGATCATTGGTATACAATAACATTGTAGCAAATCTAGAACCATTTGCGCCTGGATTGAAGCTAATGTTAAAGCCTTTAGCCTGACCAAAAGGAACAGAATCTGGCAAATTAGTTACACTAAAATCTGAGGCATTTAACCCTATAAATCTTACACTATCCACTAACAGCACTTGTGAGGTACCTCCATTTTGTATAACTAAAGGCGTATTGCTTGCATTACCCGAAACAAAATTGGCTCCGTTAACTAAAGTCTTACCTAAATGTTTCAACACCAAAACAGGGGTAACAGGCGCGGGTGCTGCGGTTATGAGAATACTATCTAACCCAACATTAGAATTAGCTTGCTTCTCGTTATAAAAGAACCTTACAAAACGCGTAGCGGCTTGCAAGGCATCTTGGTACCTTGTAAACCCACTAGTCATAGAAGTTAAAGTTCTCACGTCTGTCCATATTTGACCATTCACCGATTCTTGAATTTTAAAAGAACCTGTAAAGGGAGGATTGGGTGAAATTGCCGTACCCCTTAAGTAATAGCTTACATTACCTGGTTTATCATTTACATTAACTTGAATAAACTCGCCAGTAAAGTCTAAGCGAGCGGCAATATTATCTCCAACACCAGGGCTATAGGTGGTTCTGGTATCGGTACCCAAGAGAATATTTAGCGTAAAGCCAGCAGGTGGGTTTGCAATACTAGGATTACTAAAATTCCACGAAGCAGGAAGTATTGCTTGCGCATTAATTTGTGTGGCAAAAACCAAACTTAAAACAAAAAATTGTATAATCTTTTTCATATAAACCAGATTTAATTGAGTAGGCAAGTTAGGGTTTAATATGACTAAATCTTTAACTCTGCCATAAAATCCAATTAGCCATGGAAAAATTACCGAAGGAAGATTTGTTGCAACACATTTGGCAATACAAATATTTATTAAAACAACAACTATTTACCACCACAGGTTTGCCCATACAAATACTTAAGCCAGGTACCTTAAACACGGCCCAAGGACCAGATTTTTTTGATGCCCGCATTAAAATTGGCGATACCCTTTGGGCAGGAAACTTAGAGGTGCATGTATGTAGCAGCGATTGGAAAAAACACAAACACAGTTTAGACCCTGCTTACGATAATATTATTCTTCACTTAGTTTACATAGATGATGAAATTGTATTGGATAAGAATGGAATGCCTATTCCCTGCCTTACTTTGAATAATCTGTTGCCAAATGAAGTTCTTTTGCAGTACGAAAAATTATTTGAAGCGCAATCTAGCATACCCTGTGAAAGCTTATTTGAACCTATTGCCCCAGAATTACAACAACTCTTTTTCGAAAGATTACTAATTGAAAGGCTTGAAAGAAATTGTGCAACCATTGAAAAGATTTGGCTTAAGAATGATAAGAATTGGGAAGCTTGTTGCTATCAATTGGTATTCCAATACGCAGGTTTAGGCATTAACAAAGACCCCATGGAACAATTGTTTAGAAAAATACCTTTTTCTTTATTTAAAAAGTATCAATCTGAACCCAATTATTTACAAGCACTATTTCTAGGCTTAGCAGGACTTATAAAACCTAGTGAGACCTTATTACAAGAAATTTATACTTACCTCACACACAAACACAATTTAAGCCCATTGCCTAAAGGCTTATGGAAATATAGTGGCCTGCGGCCGCATTCCTTTCCTGCAGAGCGCATCTTGCAAATAGCCACATTATTTGCCAAGGTAGAAAATCTATTACCACTCTTTTTGAACCTAAAACATACACAAGAAATAACAGCATTTGGAGCATTAAAAGGAGTGGCTTTTACCCACGGATTAACCATTAATGTAATTGCACCTTTACAATTTTCTTATGCAAGACTAATGGGCCAAATACCCAATATTGAAAAGCTTTTAGCACTATTAGAAGCTATGCCTGCAGAAGATAATAAGGTAATAAAACTATTTCAAAATCTAGGATTAAATTTTATCACTGCAAAAGAAAGCCAAGCAATACTTGAGCTGAAAAAGTATTATTGCAATGAAAAAAGATGTTTACAATGCCAGTTTTCTGCTCCTATTTTCAAACCAAATTCTTGGGTATCCTCCTTTTTTTAGCGCCTTTTGCAGCAAACAAAGCTTGGGCTCAAGACAAACTAATTTTTATTAATCCTAACCAAGCAAAGCTAATAGAAGCTAAACCTGGCGACTTTTTAATCATAAAATATAAAGGATATTTGGGTCAAACCGAATTCTACAAACAAACCCTTTTAGAAATAAAGGACAGTAGTTTTGTAATTGGCATGTATAGCTTTAGTGATGCATCCATCTTCGAAAGAGAAAACCCTTATAAAGAAATTAATTTTAAGGATGTACAAGCTTTTAGAAGACGCTCTACAGGCGTTACTATCTCAAAAAGTTTACTCGGATTAGGGGCTGCTATTGGGTCAATTTTAGTATTAGACCAACTCTATGAAAATAGAAATAACAGCACCCTGGCAAATCTTGGAATTTCTATGGGTGTAGGGCTTAGCATAAATTTTGGATTGAACCTACTTTTCCCAGACAAACCAAAATACCACATGAAAGAAGGTTGGTATATTGAAAGTGTTAAAAATTAATTGTAAACTTGAAAAGGTTTGTAAAATGGAGAAGTTAAAATATACAGTAGAAAAAAGAGCCTTTGGGGTTTGTAATTACTTGGGAGAAAAACTTGGTATTTCTTCTAGTACCATTCGCTTGTATTTTATTTATACCTCTTTTATCACCATGGGTTCTCCAGTTATTATTTATCTAATTATTGCTTTTTGGATGAACATTAAAAGTTATATAAAACCTGGCCGTAAAACCATCTGGGAACTTTAATAATTTTTTAGGCAATTGAATAGAGTAGGAATTATATTTATCCTTCTTAGCGTTTACATTTTAGCTGCTTTTGGCTGGTGGACATTCTCCCACTACCGCAATGCTAAGACCATGTTTGAGCAAAATTTCGAAATCCTAAACAACCTAAGCTATAAGGCTACGTTTGATTTACAAGGGGCTAGCGACCAAGAACTATATTACGACAGTTTGGGGATGAAAAAATATTTTGAACTGCATTATCCGCAGCTTGAGCTTTCCATCTTAGACCCATACGACCCCCTAAATAACTTTATGGTTAAACCAAGTTATGACAGCTATTTAATCATAGAAGCACAATACAAAAGAAAAGTTAGAATGTACATTTTAGAAGGTATTGTAATGATACTTCTTTTGTTTTGGGGGATACTTACTATTTTTAGAAGTCTGCGCAAAGAAATTGGGTTCAAAAAGCAACAAACTAACTTTTTACTTTCGATAACCCACGAATTAAAAACCCCAATTACCGCTGTTAGGCTGTACTTAGAAACGCTAAAGAAGCGAAAATTAAACGAAGAGCAAACCAATGCTGTAATTGCTAATTCTTTAGATGAGGTGGAACGCTTACAAGACCAGGTAGAAAATTTATTGCTTTCTGCGCAACTGGATAGCAAAGCTTATCAATTGCAATTGCAAACGGTAAATCTTAGCGAACTTTGTCATGAATTTGCCACAAAATTTGCCCGACCGCGAAATCTTGAAAATAAATTACACCTCAATATAGACGAACAAGTAATCTTGCAAACAGACCCCAGTGCACTCGAAATGATATTGAGTAATCTTATGAGTAATGCTATAAAATATGGGGGTGCCAACTTAGAAATTTGGTTAGACTTGCATGTAAAAGGCGAAGAAATTGTTTTATGTATTGCAGACAATGGGCCTGGGATAAGTGAACACGACAAAAAAATGCTATTCAAAAAGTTCTACAGAAGTGGCGATGAAAATACCAGAAAAACAAAAGGAACTGGTTTAGGGTTATTCATCGTAAGAAATTTAGTTGAATTACATAAAGCCAAAATTCAACTTCATTCGAATTCACCTCATGGAACAAAATTTGAAATTAAGTTTAAGTCAAATGCAGAATAGAATATTGCTTGTAGAAGATGAGTTGCACTTGCAACATGCTATAAAATTAAACCTAGAGCTGGAAGGTTTTACAGTTCAAATTTCTGGCACAGGAACAGATGCTGTTAAAATATTTAGAGAACAGAAGTTCGACCTAGTTATTCTCGATATTATGCTGCCAGAAATGGATGGTTTTATGGTTTGTGAAAACATTAGAATGTACGATCAGCAAATTCCAGTATTATTCTTATCTGCAAAAAATACCCCTGCAGACCGCATCGCAGGCCTAAAAAAGGGAGCCGACGATTATTTAACCAAACCTTTTGAATTAGAAGAACTCATACTTAGGACAAATAAACTATTAGAAAAAAGTAAGCAAATTAAAGTTACCATAGAAAATAGAATTCCAAAAATTTTCTATTTTGGAAATTGGTGGATTAACTTTGAAAATCATGAAGCCATGGGCGTTAATGGTGTGTTTGAACTTACCAAAAAAGAATTGATGCTGATGCGCCTTTTGATAGAAAATAGAAATCAAGTGGTAAGTAGGGAGCACATCTTAAAAGTAGTCTGGGATTATACAGTAATTCCAAATACCAGAACTATAGATAACTTTATACTTGCTTTAAGAAAAAACTTCGAAAAAGACCCAAAACAGCCAGAATATATTCAAAGTGCTAGAGGAATTGGGTATCGCCTAGTAATCTTGGAAGAGAGAGAAATACCTCAAGGGGCAATTGCTTAAAATACACCAACAAGCTTGGCATTCAATGGCACTTTAGTTGTGACTTGAGCTAAGCTCCTTATTCAGGAATTGGGCTGTATAACTTTTCTTAACTTTTGCTACTTCTTCTGGAGTTCCTTGGGCAATTATTTCACCTCCGTATTTGCCTCCTTCTGGACCAATGTCGATAATATAATCCGCTACCTTAATAACATCTAAATTGTGTTCAATAACCAAAACGGTATTCCCCTTATCTACTAATTTCTGTATTACCTCTAAAAGTACTCTCACATCTTCAAAATGAAGCCCAGTGGTAGGTTCATCTAAAATATAAAAAGTATTGCCAGTGTCTCGTTTACTTAACTCGGTGGCAAGCTTTACCCTTTGTGCTTCTCCACCGCTTAAAGTAGTGCTTTGCTGACCCAAAGTTATGTACCCCAAGCCTACCTCATTTAAGGCCACAATTTTTCTTAGAATATGCGGGGTGTTTTCAAAATAAGTTACAGCTTCTTCAACAGACATATCTAGCACATCATTGATGCTTTTACCTTTAAACCTTACCTCTAATGTTTCTCTATTATATCTTTTGCCATTGCAGGTTTCACATTTAACATATACATCTGGCAAGAAATTCATTTCAATGGCGCGCATACCTGCGCCTTGGCAGGTTTCGCATCTTCCACCTTTTACATTAAAAGAAAATCTTCCAGGTTTATAACCCCTTATTTTTGATTCTGGTAAATTGGTAAACAAGTTACGTATATCAGCAAAAACTTCCACGTAAGTTGCAGGATTACTGCGCGGTGTTCTGCCAATAGGACTTTGATCTATATCTATTACTTTATCTATATGTTCCAGGCCTTTAATGCTTTTATAAACTAGTGGTTTTTGGTGTGAACCATAAAAATGCTGGCGCAAAATAGGATAAAGTGTTTCGTTAATCAGGGATGATTTTCCGCTACCACTTACCCCTGTAACACAAATTAGTTTGCCCAATGGGAAATTTATAGAAACATTCTTCAAATTATTGCCAGTAGCTCCTTTCAATTCTAGGCTTTTGCCATTTCCTTTGCGCCTTGTTTTAGGAATAATAATTTGCTTTTCTCCATTTAAATATTGCGCGGTAACAGAGTTAGATTTAAGTATATCAGATAAGGTGCCTTTAGCAGCAATATGTCCACCATGCACACCAGCACCATAACCAATATCTAAAATAAAATCACTCGCCTCCATCATATCTTTATCGTGCTCTACCACGATTACGCTATTGCCAATATCTCTAAGCGCCTTCAAAGAATTAATAAGCCTAACATTGTCTCTTTGGTGCAAGCCAATACTTGGTTCATCTAAAATATACAACACACCTGTTAATTGCGAACCTATTTGAGTAGCCAACCTTATCCTCTGAGCTTCGCCGCCACTCAAGGTTTTAGCAGGTGAATTTAAAGTAAGATAATCTATTCCAACATTGGTTAAAAAATCTATTCTACTTCTAATTTCTTTTATAATTTCTGCCCCTATAATTAATTGCTTAGCATCTAAATGTTTTTCCACCGTTTTGAACCAAATACCCAAGGCTTGAATTTCCATTTGGGCTAAGGAAGCAATGTTTTGATCTCCAATTCTGTAACACAATGCCTCTTGTTTTAGCCTAGCACCTTTGCAACTAGGGCAAGGTTGTATTTCCATAAATTCTTCGGCCCATCGGTAAATAGCATCATAACTTTTCTCGTGGTAATGCCGTGTAATAAGTGGCACTAAACCTTCCCAGTTGGCATTGTAATTTTGTGTGTATCCGCTGCTGTATTTAAAAGGCACAACTATAGGTTCGTCAGACCCAAACAAAATTACTTGCATAGCTTCTGGACTAATTTTTTCAATGGGGTCGGCAAAAGAATATTTATGTCGCTTACCCAATTCTCTTAGTTGTAAAAAAGTCCAATTATCTCTAGCCTCACCTAATGGAGCTAAAGCACCTTTATTGATACTTAACTTCTTATTTGGTATTAAGGCGTTTTCATCAATAATACTTTTAACGCCTATACCATCGCAAGCAGGGCAAGCGCCGTAAGGAGAGTTAAAAGAAAAGGTATTAGGTTGTGGCTCATCGTAAGAAATGCCACTAATAGGATCCATTAAGAACTTGCTGTAATGAAATATCTGATTAGTTGAATTGTCTAACAATAACAAGGTTCCTTTACCCATTTTAAGAGCGCTTTTCACACTTTCTACTATTCTAAAGCGCGCACCTTTTGCTTGCTCAATTCTATCAATTAATATTTCAATATCATGTATTTTATAGCGGTCGGCTTGCATTTTTGGGGTAATATCTATCAATACCCCATCTAACCTAACCTTTGTAAATCCTTGCTTTCTAACTTGCTCAAAGAGCTCTCTGTAATGCCCTTTTCTTCCTTTCACAAGCGGGGCAAGAATTGAAAACTTCTTTTGTTCAAAACGTTCTATGATAGAAGAAATAATTTGTTCTTCAGAGAAACGAACCATTCTTTCTCCTGTTTCGTAACTGTATGCATCTGCAGCACGTGCGAACAATAGCCGCAAAAAATCATAAATTTCTGTTATGGTGCCAACCGTTGAACGAGGATTTTTATTTACCGTTTTTTGCTCAATTGCAATTACAGGAGAAAGCCCATTTATCTTGTCTACATCTGGTCTTTCCATATTGCCAATAAATTGCCGAGCGTAGGCAGAAAAGCTTTCCATGTAGCGTCGCTGACCCTCAGCAAAAATGGTGTCAAAAGCTAAAGAGGATTTCCCGCTGCCACTTAAACCTGTAATAGTAACCAGCTTATTCCTTGGAATATTTACATCAATATTTTTAAGGTTATGCTCCCTAGCTCCTAAAATTTCAATAATTTCTTCTTGCACCGTTTCAATAGATTGAGTAGGGTTTTTTGTATTCTTTTTAGCCATTAGTTACATAACAATAAACTTACATTTGAGTTCTTCATAAATCAAATTAGATATAACCTTTCATAGAGTATACTATCAAACCAATCCACTCTTTAAGCAGGTATGTCCATATTTGCAAGCCTCCATAATTAGGAATGAGGGTATTTAAAACAGTATCCTTTGCTCTTATACTTCTCAAATCACTACTATATGCAGTAACCTCAAATCCTTGTTTTTGAAAGCACTTACGCGCTCTATACATATGAAATGCAGCTGTTACTAAAAGATATCTTTTTTGTTGCCATGCAGGATCTTTTTTAGTCAACATTTTAGCCGTAAAGGCAGCATTTTGGTATGTATTCATGGATTTGGTTTCTATCCAAATTGCAGAATCTGGTATGCCACATTTTACCATAAATTCTTTCCCCAATTTGGCTTCGGGTTCATAATCTCCAAAAATGGTATCCGAACCTCCGGTATAAATAATGCGTTTAGCTATGCCACGTTTGTATAGATCTATGGCCTGCAACATACGATCATTGCCATCGTTGAAATTAACACGTAATTGCCCCTCAACTTTATAACTTGTAACAAAACCAGAAGGCACCAGAATAGCATCAAAATGATCTGTTTTCTCTAAAGCAATTGGCTCCACCTCATACCAGCCCATAACTGTTTGTGCAATGAAAGGATTGGTAAAAAATAACAACAATCCGAATGCCCAATATACATAGCTTTTTATACGAGTTAATAAGTATATAAGTAGTAGCAGAATAATAATACTTACTGGCGCTACCATGCCGTATAAAACTTTTGAAAGAAAATAAAACATCTTAAACGCTCATTAAATATTGATAATAAATAAGTCCAAATAGAAATAGTAAAAATGATATTTCTTTGAACCACTTCCAAGAAGTGCGCACATAAAAGTTTGCCAAGATAAAGCTAAAAGGAATTGCCAAGTAACTTAGCCCTAGCTCAAAACCATAATCACCAGCAAAAATTGATATAATCCCAAAGGGCAGCATAATTCCTATCATTAATTGCACCCTTCTTGTTTTAACTTTATTTCGAAAAAAGTTTAACTGAAATTGAACCAAAGAAACAACGAGTATGGGTAATAATAAAAACCATATAAAGCTTTTTTCCCAGGTAATGCCAATAGGTTTTAAAAAGCTTTTATCTATAGTATATTGCCAGAGTTCTAGAAGCTTACCCTGGCTATCATTTAGGAATAAAATTGCAGCTAAAAAGTAAACAGGCAACGCCATACCTAGCAAGGCTACTAGCAAATGCCTTAAATTAAAACTTGCCATGTAGAGCACACTTAACAAGATAAAAGGCAAATAAATAATAAGATCAAAATCAAATAACAAACCTAAGCCCAGCATCATACCAGCATCCAACACCGGAAAAATAGGTTTAGGGGCTTCATACAAATAACAAAGTCTATAAACAAGTAGGATAAGAAAAGTATTGGCAATAAGCTGTGGTGTAAGTTCTAACTGATTTGGATAAAGACTGCAAAGAAAAATAAAAAACAAACCTGGCATTACAGATTCTTTATAAAGTATTTGCTGTGAAGCTGCGATATAATTGATAAAAAAGGCTTGTATTATTAACAAAAGTCCTGCTACCAAAGCACTTTGCCAAGCCATTGGTGCATTTAGGCTCATCCACTTAAAAAGCCATTGTGCTAAGGGCGACATAGATTGTTTTGTAGCTTCAGAAAATCCAAGAAAACCAGCTAAACGCATGCTAATACCCAATAGCACAAAACTTATTAAGGCAAATAAGGTATTTGATCTAAATAGTTGTAACAAAACTCAAAAATTAAATTTAACCAAAGTAAATAATTTATCTTTAATGGTAGATGCTACCAAAGTGGATGCCGCTGTTTGCTTGGCCTCGGAAGGAATGATAGCAATTGCAAAACTAGTATTCTTTATCAGAATTTTCTCTTCGGCCTTTCCTTGGTAATTTACAGAATGTAGCATCACATTTCCATCCTTGTCTAACTCACTATTGTATAAAATATGTATAAAATCTAGCGTTGGTATAATGCTGATACCAGCACTTCCCGTTTCACCTACAGAACTTTGCTTCTTCCGTATTGGATCTATAAATTGAAGGGTACCATTTGAGTTTATTGAAACTAATGCTACTTCATCATAATTATAGATAACCTTTACGCCCTCCATAGGCATATTATTCAAATAATAACTGTAACGCTGCTCCACCCTGCTAAACTTCTCGGCTACAACAAAAACTCCTCCATCAGACTTGGCAATTATTTTTCGAATATAGAAGCTTCGTAAATCTACTGCTGCTTTTTCCATCCGTCCAGATACCAACTTATCTAACAACTCTGGATCAACTAAATTTGCATAGCGCTGATCCAACTGCCTGTTTTTAGTACTATATCTTTCGTAGAAATATCCATCCACTTGTTTACCAGCACTAGAAGCATAAAAACCAAAAACACTTATAGTTTGATTAAAATTATTTACCACCATACCCAATTCCTCAATAAAAAGTTTGCCTTCGCCCAATTCAAAACCTAACATTTTATCGGTTGCTGGATAATAGCAATATAGATTGAAGCTACGTGTGTCTTCTCCTGGATTTGGCTTTTCTTTAGGATAATCTATCAGAACAAAAGCATTTCCTAAATTATCTAAATCAAATGCAGTTATAAAGATCTCTTTTGAGGGATAGGCTAAAGAAAATTGTTTTCCAAAGACTTGTTGTGTTGCACCTTGGTAAGCATAAAGATGAAGTTTACTTCCTTCATCTGCTTTGGTTAAAAACATAATGCCCACCATAGTTTTAGCTGCATTTGTTTTTATCTGAATCTTTCTTCGCTCTAAATATTGTGCAGCTGGAAAGCTACAGATTATGGCAGCCTGATCTACTGGTTTAAGCGAAGCATCCAATTTCTGAGCTAAAATGTCTATCGTATTGGTGCTTAAATTTCTGGCACTTATGAAAACAAAAATTTCGTTGTTTACCAGCAAAACACGTTCAATTAAACCATTAACTGCCAGTGGCATATTTATGCTAATTTCTAAAGATAAATTAGTTTTATACTTCTCTATTATTACCTCCGAAGAAAAATCATTGTTCTTGCACCTTAGTAAGTATAAACCTTCTGATGTTTCGCCAATTACTTGTGTAAATAAATTCTTGTTCTTAAGTTTTTGCGGATTACCCCACTCTATTCCTTGCGCCCTAACCTTGGTAAATAAGAAACTAAATACTATTGTACATAGTGCAAATGCTAACCTCATACTACTTGTTTTTTGCCTTATCATAAAAATTCTCAACGAAGATACCTGATATCCGCTATTTTCGCTTGAATTTCTTATGAGTAAAAAGCAAGGATTTGAAACACGTAAAAAAGATGAAACTGCAGTTATAGTAGGTGTAATCAACCAAAACCAGCGTTTAGAGCAGGCCGAGGAGTATTTAGAGGAACTCGCATTTCTAGCGCTTACAGCTGGTGCGCTGGTGAAGAAAAGATATTTACAACGACTCACTTTTCCTAATCCTAGAACTTTTATAGGTGAGGGAAAACTTCAAGAAATAGCAGATTATGTAGTTGCTGAGGAGATAGACATCGTAATTTTTGATGACGAATTAAGTCCATCCCAATTGCGTAACCTAGAAAATGCACTTAAATGCAAAATTTTGGATAGAAGTAATCTTATCCTTGATATTTTTGCTTCAAGAGCAAAATCGGCTCAAGCCAAATTCCAGGTAGAATTAGCACAAGCCCAATACTTATTGCCAAGATTAACGCGCATGTGGACCCACCTTAGCAAGCAAAAAGGTGGAATAGGTATGAAAGGGCCTGGAGAAACAGAAATTGAAACAGATAGAAGAGCTTTAAGAAATAAAATTACCAAACTCAAAGAAAGATTGAGTTTAATAGATAAACAAGCAGAAACCCAGCGAAGAAATAGAGACGGAAGAGTAAGGGTATCTTTAGTGGGATACACCAATGTAGGCAAATCAACCTTAATGAATACCATTGCCAAAACCGATGTATTTGCAGAAAATAAGCTTTTTGCCACATTAGATGCAACGGTAAGAAAAGTTGACTGGCCAGGTAAAACATTTTTATTGAGCGATACGGTTGGTTTCATTAGGAAATTACCACATCAATTGGTAGAATGTTTTAAATCTACCCTCGATGAAATTAGAGAAGCAGATATTCTCCTTCATGTTGTAGATATTAGTCACCCCAACTTCGAAGACCAAATTCTTGTTGTAAACGAAACATTGAAAGAAATTGGTGCAGGTGAAAAAAGTATGGTCCTTGTTTTTAATAAAATTGACCAACTAAAAGACCCCTTCATTCTAGAAGATGAAACCCTAACTTCTAAAAAAGAATATTTAAAAAAATTGAAAAAATCTTGGATGGCAAAACAAAGCTGCCCAACGCTCTTCGTAAGTGCTACCAGTAAACTAAACCTCGAAGAATTAAGAAATACACTTGCGGATTTAATTGATGGATTTGAGAAAAAGGTTTAATTATTTGATGCCTTCAAATCTTAAACAATGACTTTTATATAAGCTTTTAGAAAGAATGAGTGCCAATGCTTCATTTACTGAAGGCGCTTTACCTAAAGTTTCTACTACCTGCACATCGCCAATTTTCGCTGTATAAAGCGTACCTTCTTTAAGCGTGTAATAATATTTATTATCTACATCTAAGATTTTTATAGCGCCCTCACCCTTAACAGTTAAAGAATGATTAACTGTCTCATATGTTTCTCCATTTGGATACACAACTTTTAAAGCATAAGTTTCTGGAAGTTTAGGAGCTTTTCTGCTTATAGCTAAACCGCAAACACCTATTGATTGGTTTAACAAAACCCTATCGGCTAGCATATTGTTAATAGCCCAATTGCCTCCCATATTGGCCAAAGAGTGTGAAATATAAGCACCAGATGAAGCAACTTTGGTGGTATCTTGATAAAAATTTACTTCCAAAATAACCGTTACATTGGCCAAGTTACCTATTTGGTTGCTGTAAACTACTTTATTTATTCTGCGTTCAATTCTTATATTAGCGCTTCGCGTACCCCTCAATTCTCGCATAAATTCTTCCTTATTAAATCTAACTGTTCTTACTTCCCCTTTAATATCCTCTGTGCTTCTCAAATAAACACACTCTGGGTGCATGTGCTGGGCAATTTTGCTTTCCATTTCTAAATTGCCACTCAGAAATTTATTTTGGGCATCATAAAAATCTCTAATGAATTCTTGAGGATTTTGGGTTACTGGTGTAATTTGGCTTTGAGCAAAAGCGCTGCCAAGGGGGCCAACGGCCATTAGTAGTATAAAAATTAACTTTTTCATGTGTAAAATTGAGTTAAAGCAAAAATAACGCAATCACCTAAAAAAACAAGATATCATTAGAATCCTTATTTTCGCATCTTCCCATGAAAAACGATTCAAATATATTACTAGAAATAAGCATAGTTATGCCCTGCCTCAACGAGGCTGAAACTATTGAAGTATGCATTAAAAAAGCAAAAAAATGGCTTCAAGAAAATGGCGTTGCAGGTGAAGTTGTAATTGGCGACAATGGCAGCACAGATGGCTCGCAACAAATGGCTATCAACCTTGGAGCACGTGTAATTGATGTGCCTCAAAAAGGATATGGAGCTGCATTAATGGGTGCTATTGAAGCCTCTAATAGCAAATTTGTGGTAATGGCAGACAGCGATGATTCTTACGACTTTTCAAATTTGAGCCCATTTATTGAGTCTTTACGAAAAGGTAATGATTTGGTAATGGGAAACCGATTTAAAGGGGGAATAATGCCCGGTGCAATGCCATTTTTACATCGTTATTTGGGTAATCCGGTGCTCTCTTTTATAGGCAGACTCTTCTTTAATTGCCCAGTAGGAGATTTCCATTGCGGACTTAGGGGCTTTAGACAAGACATTGTAAGTTTGTTAGATCTTAAAACTACGGGAATGGAGTTTGCTTCAGAAATGGTTGTTAAGGCTACCATCAATAATTTAAAAATAGATGAAGTACCAACAACCCTAAGTAAAGATGGCAGAAGCAGACCTCCCCATTTGCGCACTTGGAGAGATGGTTGGCGTCACCTAAGATTTCTATTAATCTATAGTCCACGCTGGCTTTTTTTATACCCTGGATTGTTCTTAATGTTAATTGGGTTAATACTAATGCTCTTAATAATCCCGGGCCCTATGGGTATATTCCAGCATGTATATTTTGATACCAATACCCTTTTGTATGCTGGAGCATTCGTAATAGTTGGGTATCAAGCCATCAGTTTTGGTGTTTTTACAAGAACATACGCAGTTCAGGCAGGCTTCCTACCTCAGAAAGATTCCTTAACCCGAGCATTTGATGTAATTACTGTAGAATCTGGTTTAATTGTTGGTGTGCTCATTTTCTTAACAGGCATCGCTGGAACTTTTTACTCGCTCTCTATTTGGGAAGAATCAAACTTTGGCCAATTAGATTACCCCAAAATTTTAAGAATTGTTATCCCAAGCGTAGTTGGAATTATCATTGGACTTCAAACCATACTCTCAAGTTTTTTCCTGGGAGTGCTTCAAGTTAATAAAAAATAAAATGAAGGCTATAGATAAATATTTGCAAAAGGTTAGAATTAATAAAGCTAAAAAATTTGTTAGAAAAGGTGATGCTGTGCTCGATATAGGTTCGGTAGATGGTGTGATGTTTGAATCCTGGAAAGGTTATATTAGCAGCGGAGTTGGGGTTGATCCAACGCTACTTGAAACTATTAAGAAAGATAATTATGTTCTGTATCCTGGTTACTTTCCTGAAGCTTGCCCAAAAGGAGATACCTACGATATAATTACCCTTTTGGCCGTTTTGGAGCATATTCCCACACAACAACAAGAGCAATTGGCACTAAGTTGCTATAACTACTTAAAACCAAATGGAAGGGTAATTATTACTGTTCCTTCGCCACAAGTTGATATCATCCTCGATATACTAACCAAATTAAGATTGATAGACGGTATGAGTTTAGAAGAACATTTTGGTTTTGAACCTAAGGATACACCTCGCATTTTTTCAAACCCTAGGTTTAAATTAATAACACATACCAGTTTCCAACTTGGGCTTAATAATTTATTTGTCTTTGAACGTATTGGATAATTATGGAACAAAATATTTTATCAGATAACAAAACCACACTTTGCATAGATGCTAGAAAAGCAGATGTGGCCTTTGTTGAACAACTCAATCAATTTCTAAGTAAAACCAAACAAGAGGTAGAAATCTTTTGTGTAGGTTACAATGGTACCTCTCCGCATGCTAAATTAAAATATATACCATGGCAGGAGAATAAAACACTGGCACAAAATTTTGATGAAGCTTTAGCTCAAGCCAGCGGCGGGCTTAGCCTTTTGGTTTTCCATACTAATTTTCAGGCAGGTACTTTGCTACAACATATTAGTACCCATAAAAAAGCCCTTAACCAAGAAAAAATAAGTATTGGTTCGGCAAATTTGCAAGCCCAAAGTGGTAAAACAAAATTGCCTATCGCAACAAGATTATTTAATAGCATCACGCGTATTTTTACGCCTATCACTGGATCCGATTGCCTTAGCGGAGTGGTAGTAGCTAAAACAAAATGGTTAAGCGGTGTATTGCAAAATCAATTAATAGCAGCCAACTCCTACGCGCAGTTCTTGAACCTATGCAATGCCTATAAAATAAGCAAACAAGAATTTGGTTTGAACCTAGGTGAAACTAAAACTTCATTGCCATGGATGAACCTATTAACTCAAATTTTTTCATTAAGATGGAACTATTTTGTTAAAGATGCCACCTTGCAATTGAAAAGTGGAACCTATAATTATGCAGATGGCAACCATCCTATATATCGCATGCTTTTCTTTGTTACTTTTCTCCTAATCAGTTTTGCCATGCCCTACTTATCGCAAGATTTTGGCAGCACCTGGGATGAGAAAGCACATAACGATTATTCGCAATTGGCCTACCGCTATCTAACAACATTTGGCGAAGATACCGCTGCACTTGCAGAGCCAGCCAATGGAGGCGAGTATATAAGACAAGCCTATCGTTTCTATGGAGAACAATTAAATACTGTTGCTGCCTTTGCCTATAATACTTTTGGTACTGGCGTTTACGAAACAAGGCACTTGATTAATAGTTTGTACGGACTACTCGGAATTATTTTTACTGCGCTTATTGCATTTGAATTAGCGGGTTGGAGAGCAGGTTTAATTGCCATGTTGTTTATGTTCTTTAATCCAGGTTGGATGGGACATAGTATGAATAACCCTACCGATATCCCCTTTGCAACAGGTTTTGCCTTTGCTGGATATTTTATGCTGAAAGTATTAAGAACACTACCTGCTCCTCTTTATAGAAATCTATTATGGCTTGCAGTTGGCATTGGTATTGGTCTTGCCTCAAGGGTTGGAGCGCTTTTATTGTTAGCCTATTTTGGGCTCTTTTTAGGTATAAACTGGCTACATTGGTTCAGACAAAAAGATAGTAAAGCTGGTAAATTGATAATACCATACGCTAAGCTATTTTTGGTTGTTGGCGTTATTGGTTATGTAGTTGGAATTTTAATTTGGCCTTATGCCCTAGATAATCCGTTTTCGCACCCTATGGAAGCATTTAAAAAGGCCTCAGAAAATGCGTTCTATACCAACAACGTAGAATTATTTGAAGGCAAAAGAATGTACATGATTACAAGCGCCCCTTGGTATTATGTGTTTAAATTTTTAGGAATGGGAAATCCTTTATACCTAATTGTTGGTGTAATTTTAAGTATCGCTCTTTTTATACCGCTTAAAAAGAAGATTGGAATAGGAACTTATGCGATGCTCATGTTTATGTTATTCTTCCCCATTTTATATGCTGAGTACAGTAATCTTAATTACTATAATGGTTGGAGACATTACTTATTTATACTTCCATTTGCTATTGGTTTGGCAGCTAGTAGCTGGGATTATTTATTAGGACTAAAGAAGCCTATTGGCCTTAGCGTTGGTATTTTGTTAGCCATTCTTTTTGGTAAGCCAGCTCTATGGATTGTTCAAAATCATCCCAATCAGTATGTATATTTTAATGAGCTGGTTGGTGGGCTTAAAGGTGCTTTTGGAGAATATGAAACAGATTACTATTCTAACTCATGTAGAGAGGCAGCAGAATGGATTGCCACACAACATCCAAAAGATACTTTAATGGTAGGAATAAATAATGAAACCACCACAGCTTCGTATTGGGCACATCAAATTAATCCAAATTTAAATTTTGTTTGGACTAGAGAGATGGAAGAACAAAAACAACCTTGGGATTATCTTATTTTAACTACAAGAACATTTTCTAAAAACGAACTCCAAAACGGCTCTTTCCCACCTGCTGGAACAGTATATGTTGTTGAGGCAGAAGGTGTGCCTTTGGCAGCTGTTATAAAACGCGAAAATTGGAATATGCCTAGAGGGTATAATGCTTTAGACAAAATGAGTTTTGACTCTGCCATTTACTATTTTGAGGAAGCGGTTAGGTATTCTCCTAAAGACGAAGAATCTTGGCGTATGCTAGGTTTTGCTTTGCTTAATAAACCCACAAGACTAGATAGTGCAGAAAAGATGTTATTGAAATCAATTGAGATTTACCCTGAAAACTTTACTGCTTACAGCAATTTAGGTTTGGTTTATTTCAATAAAAAAGAGTTTCAAAAAGCAGCAGAAACATTTAAAAAGAGTACAGATTTAAAAGAAAACGTGGTAGAGAGCTGGTACTATGCCGCTTTGGCCTATCTCAACATGAACGATTATACCAATGGTATTAATTGTTTAGAAATGGCAAAGAAACATAGCAGCACTATTCCAGAAGTGTATTACTATTTGGCTAAGGCTTATATGGCTACTAATAATCTAGATAAAGCCTCAGAGAATTACCAATATGCTTTAGGCATCAATCAAAATTTTGTGCAAGCCTGGGGTGAGTTAGCACAGGTATTTCAAAAGCAAGGTAACAACGCTGCCGCTGAAGAATGCATGAAAAGATATAGGGCATTGGGTGGCCAATAATGTGTTATTCACAGTGATTTTTTAACTTGTCTATTTTTTACGTATAAGCCGTAAACCTTAATTTTATTGATGTTTACAGTAATTTAACATTCAATTTTACAATCAGAATAGCGTAATCCACCAATGCGCATTATAAGACCGCAGTAAAGTCATTACAAAAAGCGTTTAGTTTCGTTGTAATGATTCTGATTAATAAATACGAACCTAGCATATCTATTGATGATGTTTTGCTTAATTGCGCAGAGAAATACAATGAGCTGAGCAAAATATTTGATTTCATAGATCTACCAACTTCAATTAGAAATATTGAACAAGTAAATAGTAGCATCCTACGATGCTACTATGCCAATGCGTTAGACAATAACCTGCTTGAAATAAAGACAGTAAAATACATAATCAATAAAAATCTTAGGTCTTCAAATATTGCAGAACGCGCCATAGAACAATTTAGCAAAGCAGAAACTTTCTTAAATCAACAATTACACGAACCCATAAGTCTAGCTCTTTTATATGAACTTAAAAATATACTCATTGAAGAACTGCATAAAAACAATTCAGAGGTTAATTTATTTTCTAAAGAGCAAGCAAGAATACCAGAAAAGCTAAATCTTGAAACCGAACTAGAACTTGAAGGCCTATTCGAGTTTTTAAATACTGATCTAGAGTTTCATCCTATTGTTCAATCTTGGATGTTACATTTTAAACTTGCTACACTCCCTTTATTTAGCGAAGCCTCTAGTAAGTTTGCGTGTTTGTTACAACGCTTTTGGTTGGGTAAAAAAAATATGGATATGGATGGTCTCCTAAGCCTGGAGCACGAACTTTACATCAATAAACTAGAATATCAAGAAATCATAAACAGCGCCATTATAGGTGAAGAGAATATCTTAGACCACCAAATTCGATTTGGAATAAACCTACACCTAACACAGCTTAACCGTTTAAAAGACTTATTCCAATCTTACTTTAGAAAACAAGTAGATTTTGAAAAGTTAAATCCACGCCAGAAAAACATTATGAATTATGTTTTTGAACGTGGCTATAAATTAAAAGAAATTGATGAGACGATTCTTAACAAGAGACAAAAACTAATTATGTACATAATACAGCACCGTGGTTTTATTTCTACTAAAGAACTTGTTAATGAATTTGATTGCAACAGAAAAACAATACAACGCGATTTTCAACTCCTAATGGACCTCGGATTTGTAAAATCTATTGGCGCAGGGGCTGGTCTAAAGTATTGCGTGAACCTTCATGAAAAAGGAAATCCGCAATTGGAAAGATACCAAGCGGATTTCGTAAATTCATTAAACCACCAAAGCGAAGAAGCTAGTTTGACAGACTTATAACTCGTCTTCGTTATAGAAGTAATCTTCGTTAGTTGGATAATCTGGCCAGATTTCGTCAATAGTTTCAAAAGGCTCACCATCATCTTCTAACTCCTGTAAATTTTCTATAACCTCTAAAGGTGCTCCAGAGCGAATGGCGTAATCAATTAATTCGTCCTTAGTTGCAGGCCATGGTGCGTCATCTAAATAAGATGCTAATTCGAGGGTCCAATACATAAATAATTTTTTTAATTACCGCGAATTTATAAAAAGCCTTCACTTGTACATAAAGTTTTTATTAAACTTTATTAATTAGTTAAAACTAATTGATTTTGAGCGAGTTCTTAATAGCTTCCCGTGCAGGTTTACCTGTAGTTGTCTGCAAAAATGGAAAAATTTGAAGGCATTCCTTTGGAACTTGATATTTATGCAATTTATTTTTTAAGTAGGTTTGAAGCTCCCCAAACAGCTTAGGACCCCATAATTTCTCCGTAATTAGAACTACTTCCTCCCCCAATTTAGCATCTTGTTTTCCTCCCACAATATACAAGCCTAAAGCTAAATTGTTAGATTCAATTTGCCAATTCTCAATACACTTTTCAATCACCTCTGGCGCTATTTTTACACCCCCCGAATTAATTATAAAATCACTACGTCCCAATATCTGAAAACATCCATCTGCCCCGATTTCTGCCACATCGTGGGTTATAATTTCGTAATCTAAGAAGGGCACCTTAACACAAATACACTGCGCCTCATTTAGTCGTATATGGTAATTTTTTAATGGGGTATAACCCCGCTTATCTGTTACTTTTTTAAGGGCTACATGACTTAACGTTTCCGTCATACCATAGGTGTGATAAACCTCATTGGAACATTCTTCCAATCTTTGCATAGCAAGCACTGGTATTGCTGCACCGCCTATTAAAACCTTGCTTATGTTGTTAAATTTAGTGGTATCAAAACTAGGATGTAACAATTGAAGTGGCACAAAAGAAGCAAAGGTAAAAGGGTGTTCTTTAGGAATGCTTTCCCACAAATTTGAAGAGGGCTCAATCACAGTTATTTCGCATCCAAGTACCAATGCTCTTATTAGCATCATTGCACCGCCAACAAAGCTAGGATCAATACATAGCAAGATATGCTCATTAGGGCTCAAATTTAAGGCTGCTATGGTGCCATTTGCACTCGAAACAAGTTGCGCTTTAGTAAACCAAATTGGCTTAGGTTGGCCTGTGGTACCAGAACTATGAAACAAAAATTTTTCGTTACTATCCCAATTCTTTAGTAACGACAATACTTTTGGTAAAATTTGAGGTTGGCCAATAGTATGCAGTTGAAAGGCCATCTTATCAAAAACTTGGTTTTATTGCTGAATTAATAGCTTTCTGGTTAAGGATTCTTCACCTAACTCAATTTGCATAAAATAAACACCATCCTTTAATTCGGGTAAACTTAAGTCCTCTTCAAAACTATTTGAAGTATAGTTTTTATGGTATAATTCTGCTACTCTTTTTCCAGTAATATCAATTAAACTAATTTGTATGTTTCCAACTTTCTTAGGTTCAAACGAAACATGCAAGGTTTTAGAAACTGCAGGGTTTGGATAGAAACTCAATTTAGTAATTTGCGAATTTTCATTAATGCCATTAGCCAACTTCTCACTAACAGAGTACTTAGTTTTGCGCACCAAACTTCTATTGTTGGCAAAGGCACCATAAAAATCTACGATTCCTGTTCCGGCAGCAGGTGCCACCCAAGTAAATGTCCAAACTGCAGAAGCCCCACTTTTTGGTGTTTCGTGTGTGATATATTTGTTGCCAACCTTTTGGTTACCGGTTCCAGCTGTAATGTTTCCTAACAAGGTGCCATCTGTTTTCTGTGGACTCACAATAAAACCTTTACTACCACTTTGGTCTACAGTTACGGTAATGGTGTAAGAAGCTCCTGGTGTATATCCTTCTGAAGGTATATCACTTGAAAGTATTCCTGTGGCGTCTGTAGGACCACCAGAATGGCAACCTCCTTGGGCACAAGTCTTACCTCCATCGCCCGGTGAGCCAGTTCTGCCATCTGAAGGGGCACCATCTGGATAAGATTGTAAGGAATTAATGGATACCCCAAATAAGATAACTAGTGTGAATGCGAGTAAATATTTTCTTTTCATGATGCTATTTTATAGTATAGACAATATTCAAGGTAATTGGTTGCAATATATCATTTTATAATTTACTATCGAACTCTTAACCAAGGCAATGGATTTTGAAACAACCTTTGCTTCCAAATCTCAAAATGTAACCGCCCCTCACCTGTTTCTGGATAAACAGCTAAGGTTCCAATTTCTTGACCCAACAATACCTCTTGCCCAATTTTTACCTTAATAGTTTCTAATCTTGCGTAAACTGTGTAATATTCCCCATGGTTTACCAATACAACTTTATCCAATCCTGGGATAGGAAATACCGCTTTTACCGTTCCTTTAAAAACTGCTTGAACACTAGAGCCAGCTTTAGCTGCTATATCAATACCATTATTTGTGGTAACAATACCTTTCAAAGTAGGATGAGCATGATCGCCAAAACCTTCAACCATTTTGCCCGCAACAGGCCAAGGCAACTTCCCTTTACTAAGTGCAAAATCATTACCCAACTTCAGGTCGGAACTACTTAAATAACTTGTAGAAGTTTTAGGTGCCGCTGGTTGATTTGCCTTCTTTGCCTTCTCAATTCTAACCACTTCGGCTTTTCTAGCCAAATCAATTTCTTTGGCAATTTGCATTTCAATCTCATGACTCAATTTTCGCGCAGCTTTTTCTTGTCTATCAATTTTTTGTTGTAACTCACTTTGCTTGCCTTGCAATTGAGCTAAAAGCTTACCCTCCTCCTCCTTGTCTTTTTGTAAAGCCTGTTTTTCTATTTCTTTGGCCTGAATTAAATTAGATTTTTCTTGTTTTATCTTGAGCATTGCCTCAATGCTAGCTATCATTTCCTTTTGGGTATTTAAGATAAGCGTGGCTTGTTTCTGTCTATAATTACCATAGGCAATTAGATACTGCATCCGCCTAAATGCTTGATTCAAACTCTTTGATTCGAAGAGGAAAAAAAGCAAACTACTCGCATTTTGCCTGCGTTTGTAAACAGCAACTAAGTAATCAGCATAATCTTTTTTAAGCTTTTCAATATCAACCTTTAATCGGTCAATGTTGGCGCGTTGATTGTTAATCTCAATGGCAATTTCTAAGGCTTGTTGACTCACATTGGCAATCACTTTTTCGCGATTAGAAATTTGATTGCCTAAAACCTTAAGTTCCTTCTCTTTATTAAATGCTTCGGCTTTAATTTTAATCAGTTCGCTCTTGTTACGCTTAATGGCAGCCTGCAACTCGCGACGTTTGCCTTCTAATTCTTTTCTCTTTTGTGCAGGTGTTTGTGCAGCATTAAGATTAAAACAAACAACGAAAAAAAATAGAATAAATAATTTAGCGGAATACTTCCACCTTGTATGACCTTGGTACGTTGAAGCTTGGATCTTGTTTAACATCGTACGCGAAGTTGCTTAATGTAAAGCGGCATTCCACTTTTTTTTCTCCCTCAATGTTAATTACTAGGTCTCTTGGAAAGGCATTTTGGGCCACCTGCTCCAAGTTGGCATATTTTACGGCCATCGAGCGCGTATTCCCTTGTTCAGTTAACCATACAGCCTCCGTTTTATACTGTTTAGAATAAGTGGCTTTTTGATTCATTTTCTCTAAAACCAGATTTAAAATCACATTCTGGGTGCTTGAATCAATGGTTGTATTTTCAGGAATTGGATCAAACAAAGCATTACCCCACACCAAATTTTCTAGTTCATTAAACCCTAAAGGAGCAGAAGTAAACCTTCCTAAGTAATTATAAGAAGCCGAAATATATTTTTTATTAATCAAATCCAGAATTCTTATAGAATCTGGCTTAATAAGCACCCTAGCAACATTTACTAAGCCATACGCTTTTACATTAAGCCAAATGTAGTTACCTTTTCTAGCATTGATTTCCATAGCTAAAGAAATGTTTGTTTTACCTTCTTTATAATCTGCATCTGCCAAATATCTGAGTCCATCACCATTATTTTTTGCAGCACCTATCTCATCAAAAAGCAAAGCTTTGGCAGGTATTGCCTTGGCATTTTCTATAGTTAAGTCTGCGGGTTGAGCTGCACTTGGCTTCTTTGTTTTACATGCAGAAATAACAATTATCAATGCAATTAAAATCCTTAAAATAAATCTATTCATACTTCTTATGGTAACAAGCCTGTATTTACTTTTTTCTTTAACTCTTCGCTGTCTGAACCTAACTCTAGCGCTTTCTTCCACTGGTTCATTGCTCTTTCCTTTTCACCCAATCTATAACAAATATCTCCATAATGCTCAACCACCTCTGCACTATTAGGAGAAAGCGACAATGCTCTTTCAATTTGAATTTTCGCTTCAGCGTAATTGCCTTTCATATATAAAATCCACGCGTAGGTATCTAAATAGGAAGAACTTTCTGGATTTAACTCTAAGGACTTTTTACTCATATTTTCTGCCTTATCTAAATTATCATTTCTTAGGCTCAAGAAGTAGGCATAATTATTTAAAGCGAGCGCATTTATTGGGTCTAAGGCCAATACGGCTTCAAAAGAGGAATCGGCAAGGGTATAATTCTCAGCGTAATGCGCAATGGTACCCAAATTGGTTAACATGTTTATTAGACTTTCCTCATCTTCTGAAACAGCTACACCTTCCCTTGCACTCTTTAAAGCAATAGTAAACTCTTTAAGACTCCTGCAGGCTAAGCTATGATAATAATGGGCATTGGGATACAAGGGAAAATATTGCATCATTTTTTCTGCATCCATCTTCATCCAATCAAAGCGCTGCAATTGTTGATCACAAAACACTGATTGCTCCCATGCAATAATGCTGAATGGATCCATTTCAGTAGCCTTCTGATACCATTGACGTGCCTCTTCAAAGTTTTGTTTTTGAAGAAACAAATCTCCTTTAAATAGGTATGGTTCGCTGTTAGATGAGTTGGCATCTACAAACAATTGAATCAATGTTTCGCATCTTTCTAAATGTTGCGGAGCAAAATCTTGGGAAGGAATAATAATGGATAACATTTTAACCTTAAGGTTAACCTCAATTGGCGATACCATGCCCTTTTTAACCATTTCAAAATAACGCTCTTTATCCCCCTTACTTTTGTAGAAATCTGCCAAAGCAAATAATGCGTATCCATTATTTGGTTCTTTTCTTAATATTTCTTCATACAAGGCCACAGCTTCCTTATCTTTTCCGGTAGCTATTAGTAAATCGGCCAATAATCCTTTAAAATTTAAATCCTCGGGGTATGCTTTACAGAGTTTTCTTATTTCTTCAACCGCTTTTTGAGGCTTATTAATAGCCAGATAAATCTCCTCTTTCTGTCTACTAGTTGCTTCTTTTACACCTTCAATTTTTTCAATCTGATCTATTGTTTTAATGGCAGCGGTATAATTATAACCCATCATTTCATAAGCAGATTTTTGGAAAAGAAAATGAATATCTTTGGTCTTTTTAAAGCCTTGCTCGCAAACCTTGGCGGCCTCTAAATAGCGCTTCTCTGCTTTTAACCTATCTGCCAAATAATTGATATACCAAGCATTAGCGGGATCAAATTTTACTGCGTTTTCTGCTTCTTGTAAGCATTCGTCAAACCGTTTAGTAGCTTCCAAAATACTTGCCAATTGATAGTGTAAATTGGCAGATTCATAATTAATAGCTAAAGCTAATCTAAACTCGTTTTCGGCATCTACATAGTTATTAATTAGCTTCTCACGCATGCCATTAAAAAAGTGCTTATCAAACTCTATTCTCTGAGTTTCGGTAAGTACCTTTTGTGCATTCAAACTAACTGCAAGGAGCCAGAAAAATAAATAAGGAAGTATTCTCCTCATGGTTAGATATAATGTTTTCCTATAACGTTGAAAAGGCAATTTGATTATATGCACGTAGTAAAATCACCAATGCTTAAATCTTTAGCCTCTCCTTTATAGACTACATTGCTACCTATCATAGCATTATCAATTACCGCTTCTGTTATTTTGGTATTGCTTTGTATAATGCAATTTCCTACTATAGAATTTTCTATTATACAATTGTCTGCAATGGCGGCATGCGGCCCAACTACACTGCGTGTAATTTTCACATTCTTGCCAATATAACTAGGTTGAATAATAATAGCGTCAGTAGTGCTAACTGAATCATCTACCATTTTATCGCCATTTTGATGCATAAAATGTAAGATTCTAGAATTGGTAAATACCGTAGAATTCTTATTGCCACAATCTAACCATTCGGTAACCTTACCAGGTTCAAATTGGGTACCTTTTGCCTTCATATTTTCTAGAGCATTGGTTAATTGGTACTCCCCTTTTTCTTTGATATCGTTATCTAACAAATACTGAAGCTCATTGCGCAAGTAAAGGCCATCTTTAAAATAGTAAATACCAATAATTGCTAAGTCAGAAACAAAAGTCTCTGGCTTTTCTACAAAATCTGTAATCACATTTTGCGAATTAACTTTTACCACACCAAAAGGCTTTGGGTCATCTACTTTTTGAACCCAAATTATTCCATCTTTTGATCTGTCTAATGTAAAATCTGCCTTAAATAAAGTATCTGCAAAAACAACCAAAACATTACCATCTAAACTTTCTTTAGCGCACATAATGGCATGAGCCGTGCCCAGGGGTTCGTGCTGGTAATAAATAGATCCTTTAGCTCCTAGTTTTTCGGCAACGGCTATCAGTTGTTTTTCTACTGCCTCACCAAAACTTGGTCCAATAATATACGCAACTTCTTCAATCCCTGTTCCACATACCTTCTCTAAATCTTCTATGATTTTCTGCACAATAGGTTTTCCTGCAACAGGAATAAGTGGTTTTGGCACTGTTAAAGTGTGGGGGCGCATGCGCTTTCCCATGCCTGCCATTGGAACGATAATTTTCATACTAAACTTGTGTTTGGTCGCAACCTACTACAAACTGCTAAAATTTCAAAACTAAGAAACTACGCTAAAGTTAATAACTATTTCCCAGTGCTGCCATAACCGCCGCTGCCTCTGTCACTTTCGGTTAATTTCTCTACCAGTTCCCAACTTAAAACCTCATGTTTGGCCAGTACCATTTGTGCAATTCTTTCACCGGGTTGAACCAAAAAGGATTCTGCACCTAAATTAATCAACAAAACCTTTACCTCACCCCTGTAATCGGCATCAATGGTACCGGGCGAATTTAGCACCGTAATGCCGTGCTTTAAAGCCAGGCCACTTCTAGGCCTAATCTGAATTTCAAAACCAGGCGGAATTTCAACAAAAAGTCCTGTAGATACCAATTTTCTCCCCATTGGTTCAATTATAATTGGTTCTTCTAAATTAGCCATCACATCTAGCCCAGCGGCATGCAAAGTTTGATAAGCAGGTAAGGGATTAGTTCCTTTATTAATTACTTTTACTTTAAGCTCCATTTTTACTTGCTACTAAATTTTTAAACTCCATTTTTAAACCCAAACCTACAAATAAAAACAAAGCAACTAATCTAATTGCAAAGCCTAAAAAGGAGTTTGGTTCAATTTGTAAACTTACATAGGTTATAATTATGTAAATCAAAATTGCGGTAAATACATAAAGGCCAATTCTCTTAATATTATAAGGAATAGGATAATACTTTTGGCCCCAATAATATCCTATTACCAGCATAGTTAAATAACATATAAAAGTGGTCCATGCGCAACCTTCATAACCTAAAATTGGTATCAAAATTAAGTTTAGTACTATGGTAATACCCGCGCCAATAAGCGAAATTAATGCGCCCTTTTTAGTTTGATTCGAAAGCTTATACCAAATAGAAACATTATAATATAATCCCAAGAATATATTAGCCCAAAGTAAAATTGGAACTACCTTTAAACCTTCGTGAAAATCTGGACCAATAAAAGACTTAAAGTAATGTAAAAAGGAGCTTATCAAAATAAAAATAAACAAGCAAATCCAAGCAAAATAATTCATTACTTCTGCATATAAACTGCGTTTATCTGTTTGTTTCGCATGTGCAAAGAAAAAAGGTTCTGCAGCAAATTTATACGCCTGAATAAACAGGGTAATAATAATAGATAATTTATAATTAGCACTGTAAATACCATTCATCTGCTGTGCTTCTATAGGGTCTGGCCAAACAAAACGTAATAGAGCCCTATCTAAAGTTTCGTTTACCATACCCGCTAAACCAACCCAAATCATTGGTATGGCATATACCATCATTTGTTGCCAAAGCTCCTTATCAAACACAAAGCTTATTTGCCTTAATTCGGCAAAAAGCAAAATCAATGTTACTAAACTAGCTATGAGGTTAGCTATAAAAACAACTTCAATGCCGGGGTTAATAATAGCAAAGGGTGGAATTATTTTATAAACGTTAGAAAACCAAGGACAAAATACCAATAGATAGAGGTTAATGCCAACATTGATAAAAATATTTAAGTTCTTAATAACAGCAAATCGAAGTGCCTTTTTTTGCTCCCTTAATAATGCAAAGGGAATTGCGGCCAATGCATCTAAAATTAGAATGCCTGCAGCATAGGTCAAATACTCTGGATGCAATCCGTATCCAATTTGATTAGAAATAAAATTACCACCCACCAGAACCAAAAGAAAGAAAAAACTTGAAGCACCAAAAATAGAAATGAAGGCTTGGGCGTATACTTTTCTGCTATTATTTTCTTGAGCAAAACGAAAAAACGCCGTCTCCATTCCATGCGTTAATAGGATATTTAAGAACGAAATATAGGCATAGAACTCTGCATTAATGCCATATTCTGCCTGAGTAAAAACCCTTGTGAACAAAGGAACCAGCAAGTAATTTATGAATCTACCCGCAATACTGGATAAGCCATAAACGGCGGTTTGACCTGCTAGTTTTTTAATGGTGCTCACTTTTACAATTTGCCTACAAAGAACGAAAAATCTAACAAAATGATACGTTGCTTATTTACAATACCTGCTTTTACCTATTTTCGTTAACCACAATATGAATTGGAAAAAGCTTAATTTATTGTTTTTCTTAGCCGTTTGCCTCTCCCTAAACCTACAAGCTCAAAAAGCCGATGAAGAACTCGCTGCTCAATATTTAGGGAGTAAGGAATACGAAAAAGCAGCAGATAAGTATGAACGCTTACTCAATGGCAATCCAAAATCCATGTATTTCTACGATAACTTATTGAAGTCTTATCTAGGTTTAAATGATTTTGGTTCAGCACAAAAATTAGTAAAAAAACAAATTCGAAAATTTGAAGGCAACTACTATTACCTAGTAGATGAAGGGTATTTACTCAAACTCCAAAACCAAAATGAAAAAGCAAATCAAACTTATCAGAAATTAGTTAATGATTTAAGTCCAATTGAAGCCAAAGTGTATGAATTAGCAAAGGCTTTTGAAAAACGGAGAGAAGGAGACATGGCCATTGAAACCTATTTACAAGCAAGAAAACAATATAAAAACGAACTCCTTTTCTCAAGTGAACTTGGGGGTCTTTATCAAGATAAGGGTAAAACAAAAGAGATGATTGATGAATACCTTAATGTCCTTATCCTAGACGAAAGCATGCAAGCAGAAGTGCAGGGCCAGTTTCAAAACAGCCTCAGCAATTCTTCAGAATTTGATTTGCTTAAATTAGCGTTAAACAAGAAAAGTAAACAATATCCAGAAAAGGCCATTTTTCAAGAAATGTTAATTTGGATGTATGTGCAAAAAGCCGATTATGAAATGGCTGCTTTATACGCTAAAAATTTAGACCGTAAAAATAAAGAAGATGGACGCAGGCTAATAGAATTAGGATTCTTAGCCAGCAGCAATGAAAATTGGGATGCAGCTATTGCTATCTACAAACAAGTGCAATTAATGGGGAAAGAAAAACCCTATTATACCTATGCAAAAAATAGCGAATTGGAGTCGCGCGCTAAAAAACTATTAAGTGGGAATTACTCACAAATAGATTTACAAATTATAGAACAAGAGTATGTAGCGCTCCTTCAGGAATTCGGATCAAACCCAGCCACAGCAAACACCTTAAGAAATTTGGCACAACTAAGAGCCTTCTATATGAATAAATACGCAGATGCGGTTATAGATTATGAGAACCTTATCTCAATGCCTAGGGTGGACAGATATTTGCAAGCTCAAGCTAAATTAGAATTAGGCGATTTATACATCTTGAAGGGTGAAGTTTGGGACGCCATGTTGGTATTTGGCCAAGTAGATAAGGATTTTTTGGAAGAACCAATTGGCCAAGAGGCTAAATATAGAAATGCTCGCTTGAGTTATTATATGGGCGAATTTGATTGGGCAAAAGCCCAATTAGACGTGCTAAAAACAGCAACTACACAACTGATAGCCAATAATGCGCTCGAACTAAGTTTACTTATTCAAGATAACACAATTGACAGCACTGAGCTTGAACCTTTAAAATTATTCGCAAGTGCTGATTTAAACCTTGTGCAAAACAACTTAGATAAAGCATCACAATTGTTAGATAGCTTAAAATTAAGTTACCCAAAAACCGGACTCAATGACGATATTCTATTCAAGAAGGCAGAAATAGCTGTTAAAAGAAAAAACTTTAACGAGGCAGCTAATTTTTTTAAGCAAGTAGTTTCGGAATATGGTTCAGATATTTTAGGTGATAACGCGCTATATAAACTGGCCAGGCTACAACAATTTCAGTTAAATCAAAAAGACGCTGCATTATTAAGTTACGAGCAATTTATTTCACAATACCCTGGAAGCTTTTTCTTAATTGATTGCAGAAAACAATACCGCATACTACGTGGTGACCAATTAAACTAATATGATAATATATAATGTAACGATTAACGTTGAGGATGCAATCCATGAAACTTGGTTAAATTGGATGAAGGAAACACATATTCCCGAAGTTATGGCAACGGGTTGTTTTCTTTCGCATAAAATTTATAAACTCCTTAGCCGCCAAGAAGATGAAACAGGTTACACTTATGCAATTCAATATTCATGCCCGTCTATATCTGAATATGAGCACTATCAAAAAGATTTTGCACCCGCCTTACAAGCAAAAACCAACGCCCTGTTTCAAGGCAAATTTGTAGCTTTTAGAACTATTTTGGAAGAAGCTTGATAAGCGCTACTTAAATAACAATAACCTCTACTCACACGATATACTAGTTAAAAAAATCTTTAAATACTCCATTTAAATAGTTTTTAACTCCATTAAAATGCTTTTTTTAAAATTTTTTAAAATTTTATTTTAATGATTATCAGTGCATTATACAATTGCACTCGATTTTCTCCATTCACATAGTTTTTTTTGTCATTCAAATAAATACCTTTGAATTGTCAATCAGATAGGCCAACAACCAATGGCCAAAATGAAAAAAAAATTATACCAAATGAAGAAGCTAGATAAAAATTTCAGAAACGTTCCAGGTGTTCATTTCGAAAACATCACCCTAAGCATGAAACTTAATTACCAAATTAGGAATTACGCTAAAAACTTAATGGATTTTGCCAGATTTAGTTACTTGGCAATTGTGATGGTTTTACTACTCATTGTAGTAGTAGAAATAAAAAATATTTATCAAATTGACATTTTCCCCGGAATTGATACACCAATTGACAATGCCTATTTCGCAGGCAAAAATGAATTAGGAAATGTTTTATAGCCCTATGAAAGAAGCAATAATAATTACAGCTCAACTTGGGCTTGTCTTTTATATTGTAAGTATGGTTTATCTTGTTTTGGTTTATTATGCTAAAAATCTTACAAAAAAGCCAACTAGCTCTGTGGTAATGGCTAATACTTATTATGAAAATCATATAACAATAGTATTTAATGATTACATAGATGAAGCGTCTCTCTTGGAGAAAGTGCAGCAACTTAATCACCAAGGTTACAAAAATTATAGTGCCTGCTTTTTTATTGATTCCCCTATTGTGGAATTAAATAACATGAAGCATATCAAAATTATTAGGCCAAACTCCAAAAAGTTAAAGCCATTTAGACTTCTTGAGGAGGTAAAAAGCTATCTAAACGAGGATACACAAGCAATACTTGTTATTAAAACCACCTCAACCTTAGATAATAATTTCTTATGGCATATGAACCAAAATCTACTTGAGGGTAAGGAGGTTGTTCAATCACAATTGCTAATTAATGGAATTAATTCAATTACAAATAATTACCAAGTTATAGCAAGAAAGTTCTTTAATTTAATAGATAGAGAAGCAATGAAGGCCAGTGGTTTATCTTCTGCTATCTGGAGTCATGGCTTTATGATGAAAAGTCCAATTTTTGAAGCCATTAATTTCAAAGATCTAGAGGGAAATGATAAGGCTTTGCAAGCAAAGCTAATTAGTAAATCAATTAAAATACACTACGAACCGCGTGCTAAAATATTTGAAACGGATTTAGAGGAGGAAGAACTTGTTAAAACTAGAATGGAATGGGTAGCCAGTTATTGGTTTACTGTAAGTTTAGGCTTTAACTTGCTGCTAGAAGGGGTAAAAAATCCTAATTTAGATAAAATTATTTTCGGGTTCAACTACCTTAGACCACCTGTTTATCTTATCTTAATGGCATCGGTAATACTTGCTATTCTCGATATAATTTTTATGCCAGAGCTCATTCTATTTATGGGTGTTGCCATCCTTGGGACTTTGATTAGCCTCTTTTTAATTTTAAAACCATATAAATTGATTGCCTTATTTGGGCAAAAAAAATTAGCAAATTCAATTAGTTGAATTGGCTAAAACAGGCGCAGTTTAGGAGGTCTGATCCAATTGGGTCAGATCTCTTTTCGTAAACGAGCTACAGGAATGTTCATTTGTTCCCTATACTTTGCAACTGTTCTCCTAGCTATATTATATCCCTTCTCCTTCAAAATTTCCATTAAACGTTCATCCGGCAGTGGCTTAGACTTTTCCTCACCATCAATAGCATCTTTTAAAATCTTCTTTACTTCTCTACTGCTTACTTCTTCTCCTTCGTCTGTTTGAATTCCCTCACTAAAAAAATACTTAAGAGGGAAAGTGCCATAATCTGTTTGAACATACTTGCTATTTGCAACCCTACTGATAGTTGAAATATCAAGGTTCGTAATTTCTGCTATGTCTTTCAAAATCATGGGCCTCAAAAAGGTTTCATCACCTTCAACAAAAAACTTATATTGAAATTTGAGAATGGCATTCATGGTAGAAAGCAAAGTTTGATGCCGCTGCCTAATACTTTCTATAAACCAACGCGCTCCATCTAGCTTTTGCTTTATAAATTGAACAGTGTCTTTTTGCTCTCGCGTAGGAGCTTTAGCTTCATCATAACCTTTTAAGGTTTCCAAATAACTTCTGCTAATTCTAAGATCTGGGGCATTTCTAGAATTAAGATGAACCATAAGCTTCCCAGCTTCTTCTATCAAAATAAAATCTGGAGTAATATATTGGGTGGCACTAGTATCTATAGACTCGCCTGGCTTTGGATTTAAACGGGTAATCACATGAATGCAAGCGCGAAGCTCATCATCGCTTAGCTTTAACATCCTGGTAAGACGATCGTAATGTTTTTTAGTAAAATCGTCAAAAAAGTCTGCTAAAATCTGAGTGGCTAACTTTATTAAACTATTGGTTTGATCCTTTCTTTTCAATTGTAATAACAAACACTCTTGAAGCGAGGTAGCCCCGATGCCTGCAGGCTCAAGGTTTTGAATTTTATGAAGCACTCGTCTCATCTCGTCTATACTTGCTTCCACGTTCATAGAAAAAGCTAAATCATTAATAATGGCCTCCAAAGACCTTCTTAAGTAACCATCATCATCTATTGAGCCAATTATTTGATTTCCTATCGTTAACTCTTTCTCATTTTCTGCAATGGCAGTAAATTGTTCCAAAAGCTCTTCATGAAAAGTATGCGACTCGGCAAGTGGTCTTTCCTTTCTTTCCTCATCACCCTCATCACTTAAATGAAAACCATCTGGATCATACTCATCATTTACATACTCCTTAACATCTAAACCTTCCTCCATCAAAAAATCATCCACATTTACATCAGCCGCTTCTTCAGTATTAGTAAGTTCAGATTCACTAACAGGATCAACTTCACCAGGAGCTGCATCATCATCACCTGCTTTTAAAAGAGCAGGGTTTTCTATCAACTCCATATCCACCCGTTGAAGTATATCTACAGAATTGAGCTGCAACAATTTTATAAACTGTATTTGCTGGGGAGAAAGCTTCTGCGTTTGGGATTGTTGTAAACCTTGTTTTAGCATGACAAGGCGAAGTTACAAAAAAGCATGTAGTTGAAAAATAATACTGAGAATCGGTGTAAAAATAAGGCTATTCTGAATCCTCTTCTTCTTGTTCGGCTTGAACAATAGGTTCTACCCAATAACCTTGCCTATTAATTTTACCCTCTAAATGGTTTAAACGAACCTTTGCAATTCCTTTTCCGTTAAATTCAGAAATTTCATGATAAATAACTGGCATAATCTCATTCCCATTTCTATCGACTAAACCAAATAGATTCTTTATACGCACCAAAGCAATATTTTGCTTAAATGGACCTATGTAGGCGTACCTTATTTTAATCACCTCTTCATCTTTACTACTGATATAACCAAAATTTTCACCAATACTAACCTTAGCCATACCTGCATAAAATTCACCAATGGTATTATACCTACAGGCAATTACTTCCTCTCCTTTTTGATTAATAAAACCCACAAAATCGTCTTTGTAAACTTTAGCAACACCATTTTTAAATGGGTCTATTCTATCATATCCAGAATTTGAAGGATTTGGGACAATTCGAACTAAAGGAAATACAAAGATTCCACTGATGAAAAATAACAGATATTTGAATAGATACAGCTTCAACTCAAATTATATTAATAAACAAAATTATTGTTTAAACGGAAGAATATATATTTTAATAAAAATATCTTTTCATTGATTTATTGTGGATTGTCTTGTTTTTAAGATACGTTTAATGAATCCTGATGCAGTTTAGGTAATAACTTGATTTCAGAAAAGTTGGTTTATGGTAAATATTTTTCCTTTTTTAACTAATTTTTAAGGCTATTTTGATTTTGGCTTTGTAAATTGCAAACCCATGTTTAGTGATGTGATACAATTGCTTTTCCCCAATCTTTGCCTAAATTGCAACAAAGGTTTGGTTAAAACGGAGCGCTACCTTTGCCTCCATTGTCAACTCAATTTACCTGAAACCCAATACCATCTTTCAAAGGAAAATGGAGTAGAAAAAGCACTGTGGGGGCGCGTTCCTTTCGAAAGAGCATTCTCCTTTTTGTATTTTAACCAAGCAGGAATTACCCAAAGACTCTTGCATGAACTAAAGTATAGGGGGAATGAAGAATTAGCCTTTTTTTTAGGTTCTCTTTATGGTCAACGTCTTAAAAAAATTTCAGATACCATGCTGCTACAGGGTGTAATAGCTATCCCATTACACCCAAGTAAGTTAAGAAAAAGAGGGTATAATCAAAGTTTAGCTTTTGCCAATGGTTTAGCCGAAACCCTATCTATTCCCAACTTTAGTATTAATATCGAACGAATAAGAGCCACTGAAACACAAACTAAAAAAAATCGTTGGCAGCGTTGGGAAAATGTAAATGCTATTTTTAACGTTAATCATCCAGAAACTTTGTGCAATAAACATTTGTTATTAGTGGATGATGTTATAACTACAGGTGCAACCATAGAAAGTTGCGCAAAAGAACTTTTAGAAAAAACAAGTTGCAAGTTGAGCATAGCCAGCATAGCCTACGCAGCCTAAATCCAATAAAATGAAACATAAACATACCCAAATCAAGTAATGAGGAAAATAACTTTCGTACTTCTTAACTTTTGTTTTGGAATAAATGTACTTATTGCACAGTTTCAAGGTGGTATTGCAAGTAGCAATCACTCTGGGGTACTAGGAATAAGCATCAATCCAGCAAATACCAATTATCTTAATAATGGTACAGACTTTTTATTGGGCGGCTTCTCGGGTAGCATCTTAAATAATGGTTTTTACTTAAAAGCAAAGCCCATTACACAATACATTAATGGAGAAATTATCACTTCATTTACCAAAAAAGATCCATCAAACCCAGAGGAGGGTATCAATGAAAAATTTGATAGAATTTATAATATTCAGCGCAGCCTGAAACCTAGCAATTACATCTTTACAGATGCAACTATCCTAGGGCCTTCATTTCTTATTAACCATAAAAAACATTCATTTGGATTAAGCACCTCCGTTAAGACCAACTCCAATACTATAGATTTATCACCTAATATGGCTATTTTTCTATTGAAAGGTGCAAATGCCATCGAATTAGTTGGAAAATCAACCAATCTAAATTATGTTACTTCTAGTACCATGGTGTATACAGATATTGCATTTAATTACTCGTACCAAGTTGCCGAAACATTTAAGGGATTGCATAGGTTAGGCTTCTCTGCACACTACCTGAATGGCATAAACTCTATCATTTTTCAAGACAATAACAATGCAAAATGGGACTTTATAGGCGACTCTTCCATCTATATGAATGGTGCAGATTTTATCTATAGTTATGCGGCTACTAAGTCAGGAAAAATAGCGGAGTTACTAGAATCTAGAGGTACAGGTTTTGCCTTAGATGTAGGTTATACCTATACACGCAAAAAGAAAGGCAGACCTACTCGCAAAACAATTTGTCCAAATATCAGATATCTAGGAAAAATAAGAGAATACCAAGAATACAAATGGAAATTAGGCGTTGCCTTAATGGATATTGGTTATATAAATTTTAAAACCCAAACATCCATTAATACTTATGAAAATGCTACAGGAGAGGTTAAAAACTTAGACCTTTCCTTTTACAGTGGTGTATTTGCACTTGAAAGAGCTTTAAACTTTGCTTATTCAAACCCACCAACAATTTACACAAAAGAAAATAATTTTACCCATTATACGGCAACGCGTTTAAATGTTCAATTTGATTACGCGTACAAAAATGGTTGGTACTTCAATTTTTCTGGTTCTCACAGACTACCTGTTCCAGGTGCACTAAGCCTGAGAGCTCCCAATATTTTAAGTTTAACCACACGTTACGAAAAGGATAATTTCGATTTATATATACCAATTAACTTAATAGAATACCAATATCCTGTTCTTGGAGTCGGATTTAGAGTAGGGCCGTTTTTTATGGGCACTAACCATTTACTTGAGTTAGTTGGTTTAAGAAATATTAGAGGAGCAGATATTTATCTGGGTTTGAAATTTAATCTTTCAAACTTCAGAGGCGTTTAATTATTTTATTAAACTACTTATTTCTTCACTCAGCGGATTTACACCAGATCCAAAATGTTTTAACCAGTTTCCATTGGGGTCTACCAGTATTTTATTAAAATTCCACTTAATAGTCGCGTCGCTAACTCCGTTCAAAGATTTGGTAGTTAACCACTGGTAAATGGGGTGCTGCTCTTCCCCTTTAACAGAAATTTTCTGACTTAAAGGAAAAGTTACACCATAATTTTTCTTGCAAAAGGTTTGAATATCATCTGCAGTTCCTGGCTCTTGACCCATAAATTGATTACACGGAAATCCAATAACCACCAATTTATCAGTGTATTTCTCAGCTAACTTTTGCAATTCGGCATATTGCGGTGTGTAACCGCATTCGCTCGCTACATTAACACAGAGTACATACTTTCCTTTGAAATCAATCATTTTTAAAGTTCCTTTACCATCTATGGTTGGAATGCTTAAGTCGTGGAAATTAGTAATATTTGAAAGCGTCTTAGGCTTTCTAGATTTAGAAGCCGAAAAGCTGTAAACAACCACCCCAGCAAATGCTAAAGCTAAAATCGAAAAAAAATACCTTTTCATATAATTATTTATAATGCCAATATAGCCTCTTTTATGTCAACCATTTGCCACTGAGGCGTGGAAGTTGCTCCACATATGCCAATCTTATCGTTTTCTTGAAACCACTCTTTCTGCAATTCTTCTTTACTACTTACAAAAAAAGTATTGGGATTATTGTCTTTACAAACATCAAATAGCACTTTACCATTAGACGACTTTTTACCTGCGACAAAAACAATTTTATCGAACTTGGTTGAAAAATCGCGCAATTGAATATCTCTGTTGCTTACTTGTCTGCAAAGTGTATCATTAAAACTTACCTCTATCCCTTGCCCTTCTAGTTTATCTTTCAAGGCAAATAAATTTTTGGTTCTCTTCGTAGTTTGGCTAAACAGTTGAATTTTTGATGGTAACTCGTAGTTTTCTAACTCATCAAATTTCTCTATCACGATAGCTTCTCCATTTGTTTGACCCAATAAGCCTTTAACCTCTGCGTGGCCATGCTTGCCATAAATCATGATTTTTTCATCATCGTTAAAAGCATCTCGCACCCTGTGTTGTAATTTCAAAACCACAGGGCAAGAGGCATCTACTAATTCAATATCATTTTGCAAGGCTATTTGGTAAGTTTCTGGCGGCTCTCCATGTGCTCTAATTAAAACGCGTTCTCCTCGCAATTGCTTAAACTGATCATAATCTATTATTTCAAGCCCTTTCCTTCTAAGTCTTTCAACTTCCTCGTCATTGTGCACAATATCTCCTAAGCAGTAGAGTTTACCAAATTCATCTAATATATCTTCTGCCATTTGAATGGCAAAAACTACACCAAAACAAAACCCAGAATTGTCATCTATTTCTATATTCACATTCATGTTATGCAGAAACAATAGATTAACATACTAAGGGTCCTATTGTTTGTTTCAAAATTATAATAAATTTTGCAAATGCTTGCAAAGGGAATATTTTCCATAAATTACTAAAGAAATAAAACAATGGCCTGTAAATTAGGTTATAGATAAGCATGGGTGAAATAGATAATTTAATAAATGAAGATGGAAGTTATATTGGGCCAGCAAATTTATCCCCCATTCCACTAACTTTAGGCTCTCCAGCAATACAACCATTAGACAAAGGCAAGATAAAAGCAAATGCTGTTGAGGCAATGCACCACTACGCTAACCAAGAGGTAGCACTTCTAAAAAGACAAGCTGATTTAATTATGGAACAGGTTCGTGATATAGAATCACGATTAAAAGTTTCTGAGAAAATATATGAATCAGATTTTAGATTTCAACCTGTAGTGGGCCAATTATACCACCTTTACGAGCAAGACGACTATTATCGTTTATCACTTATTGGTCCAGGAGAATGGGGCAGAAGTAAAACAATGGGAAAACATATTGCCTCGGTAAGATTATTGGGCGACCACAGCTGGGAAGTACTTAAAGGCAAATAACAAATCCAAAATTTGGGCATTTGGGTTATTTGGCTACCTTTGCGGCGCTAAATACCTCATGCAGATTCAATTATTAAAATCTAAAATTCACAGGGCTAAAATAACCCAGACTGAATTACATTACGTTGGCAGTATTACTATAGATGAAGATCTTATGGATGCGGCAAACATGATAGAAAACGAAAAAGTTCAAGTAGTTAATATAAATAACGGTGAGCGGTTCGAAACCTATATTATCAAAGGTGAGCGTGGCTCTGGAATGATTTGCTTAAATGGACCAGCAGCTCGGAAAGCCGCAGTAGGTGATCACGTAATAGTAATTTCATATTGTATAATGGACTTTGAGGCTGCTAAACAATATAAACCAATAGCCATTTATCCAGACCATCATAATAAACTCGCACTGTGAGCGAAAAAACCAAAAAAAACCTTTTGCTAGCCGTTATTATGCTGGTAGGCATAATGTTTACACTATACGCTTTCAAGGGGGTTGATATTAATGATGTTATTACTAAGATATCCGATGCTAATCCTTGGTGGTTGCTTCTTGGAATGGGAATATCATTAGTGAGCCATTGGTTAAGGGCTTACAGAGCAACCCTTTTGTATGAAGCAATGCATTTTGAAGTGAGTGTGAAAAATAGCTTCCTAGCTGTGCTTATTGGCTATATGATGAATTATTTTATCCCAAGAGCGGGCGAGGTAAGCAGATCTGCAGCCATAAGTAAAACAGATAATGTACCTTTAGAAAAGGGTTTAGGTTCTGTGGTAACAGAAAGAATTGTTGATATGGTATTGCTACTCATTATTTTGGGAATAATATTCTTATTTCAATTTGATTTAATTTATGGATTTATTCAGCAAACACTAAACTCCAAAGCAAGCGAACAAAAATCTGGCTTCCCCTTAAAATGGGTGCTATTAGGCGTTTTTGCAATTGCCTCGGTTATATTGTTTTTACTGAGAAAAAAACTGGTTCAAACCAAACTATTTGCGAGGATTTTTAGCGTGTTGCAAGGATTTGCAGATGGGCTATTAAGCATTAGACATTTGAAAAAGCCATATTTGTTTGTAGGCCTATCTGCTCTAATTTGGGTTGGCTATATTTTGATGATGTATTTCTGTTTGTTTTCTATGGAACCTACCTCACATCTGCTATTTATTGATTGTTTAACTGTTTTTGCAATTGGAACAATTGGCATTGTTTTGCCTGCACCTGGTGCCGGAGCTGGTACATTCCATTTTTTTGTAATGCAAAGCTTGCTATTATTTGGGGTAAGCAAGGAAGATGGATTAGCCTATGCTACCTTGGTTCATGGGGCCCAAATGATTTTACTAATTGCTTTAGGCATAATAGCATCTGGTCTAATTTTTACCCAGCAAAAAAAGGGGAATGAGCAAATTTAATACTGTTCAAAATAAAATTTGCTCTTGGGATAGCCTTTCTGCAAAGGTTAAATCATGGCAAAACGCAGGTAAAAAAGTTGTATTCACTAACGGGTGTTTCGACATTTTGCATAAGGGCCATGTGGATTACCTCGCAAAAGCGGCTGATATGGGAGATGTGTTAGTGTTAGGCTTAAATACTGACGCCTCTGTAAGTAAACTTAAAGGTTCAAACAGACCCATACAAGATCAAGATTCTAGATTACTAATTATGGCATCTTTAGGTTTTGTGGATGCCGTTGTATTATTTGATGAACCAACTCCTTATAACCTCATAAGTTTAATAAAACCAGATGTTTTAGTTAAAGGAAGCGATTACGAACCAGAGAAAATCGTTGGCTACGACGTGGTAATGTCAATAGGAGGTGCCGTTAAAACTATTGATTATCTTGAAGGTTATTCAACTACAAACATTGAAAAAAAAATAAAAAACAATTGAGCTTACAAGTTATTTTTATAATAAAGTTCAACCCTTATATTCGTCTCAAAAATACACACTTATGAATTTTGATTATACAGAAGAGCATTTAAATGTGCAACAAGCAGCCAGAGATTTCGCACAAATAGAGTTATTACCAGGCGTTATTGAACGTGATAATAACCAAGAGTTTCCATACGAACAAATTAAAAAACTTGGAGAGCTTGGCTTCTTAGGAATGATGGTAGATCCTAAATACGGAGGTTCTGGAATGGATACCGTTTCTTATGTACTTGCCATGGAAGAACTTTCAAAAGTTGATGCCTCTGCCTCAGTGGTTGTTTCCGTTAACAACTCATTAGTATGTTGGGGTTTAGAAACTTATGGCACAGAAGAGCAAAAATTAAAATATTTAGTTCCATTGGCAAGTGGCAAAGTGCATGGCGCTTTTTTACTATCTGAACCTGAAGCAGGTTCGGATGCAACTTCACAAAGAACAACTGCAATAGACAAAGGTGATCATTATTTATTAAATGGCACCAAAAATTGGATAACGAATGGAAATACTGGAACATACTATTTAGTAATTGCACAAACCGATGTTGAAAAAGGCCACAAGGGAATCAATGCATTTATTGTGGAGAAAAGTTGGGCTGGGGTTACTGTAGGTAAAAAAGAAGATAAAATGGGTATTCGCGGAAGTGATACGCATAGCATCATGTTCCAAGACGTTAAAATACCAAAAGAAAATAGGATTGGTGAGGATGGGTTTGGATTTAAATTTGCAATGAAAGTTTTAGCTGGTGGCAGAATAGGAATTGCTGCTCAGGCTTTAGGAATTGCGAGTGGCGCATTCGAATTAGCACTTAAATATTCTAAGGAAAGAAAAGCCTTTGGAAAGGAAATTATGCATCATCAAGCTATTCAGTTTAAATTAGCAGATATGGCTACCCAAATTGAAGCCGCTCGCTTATTGATTATGAAAGCAGCAGCCTTAAAAGATGCGCACCAGGATTATGCACTAGTTAGTTCAATGGCAAAAGTATTTGCATCAGAAACAGCCATGTGGGTTACTACAGAAGCAGTTCAGGTTCATGGTGGTTACGGATACGTAAAAGAGTACCATGTAGAACGATTGATGCGTGATGCTAAAATTACACAGATATATGAAGGTACTAGTGAAGTAAATCGAATTGTGATTTCAAGAGAAATTTTAAGATAAATGAGAGGTATCATTTGCCTTAAGTAAATGATACCCTTCTCCATCATATTCTAGGAGATAAAGGCATAAATTACTATGCGCAAAATTTTCCATCTCCGTTAAAGGCCTGTTAAGCATTGTGCATAACAGGCTTTTCATTGCTCTACCATGCATACATACCAAAACGGCATCTGCATCATAACTCGTTATTTTATTTATAATAGGCAACTGACGTGTTTGTAATTCAATAGCACTTTCGCCTGCCGCTAACTTAGCAAAGAAATTTCCAGCACCCCAAGCATTCACAACCTCCCAATAGGTTTCTCTCTCCTCTTTACTTTGTGGTTTTCCTTCATAAATTCCCCAGCTAATTTCATTTAATTCTGCATGTGCAGAATACTTAAAACCATTATCAATAAATGGTAAAACACTTTGTTGCGTTCTAATTAATTTAGAAGTAAAAATATGCTTGAACCTAATTTGTTGGTAATAATTATAAAATGCAGAAGCTTGCTGTTTTCCTCGCTCATTAAGCTCCATATCAACGCCACTGCCCTGCACAATCCCTAAGCGATTGAAATCTGTTTCCCCATGCCGGATGATGTAAACTAACTTTCTTTTCATTTCGAAAGTAAATATCAGTAATATAATTGAAATTTATAAATAGAATTTATACCTTGCTCGATATAGAATTAATTTTGAAAACTTTACAACTTAAATTTACCCAAAATGAAGGATGGGTTAAACCAAATAATCCTTCCGAAAATTTTGAAGCCGATTTAATTTTTGCTTTTGGGTCAACCCAACTTATTAAAGAGGGAATAGCATTGGCTGCATTAAAAGCACGATACCCAAATGCAATATTTATGGGTGGAAGTTCGGCAGGTGAAATTTACGATACAAGCGTTTTAGATGATACTATTATTGCCACCCTAGTTAAGTTTGAGAAAACCAAAATAAAACAGGTTTCCCTATCAGTAAAGGAAGTTGCAGATAGTTATCAAGTAGGGAAAACCTTAGTATCTAATTTAATTGAGGATAATCTAAAACATGTTTTTATCATGAGTGAAGGTTTAAACATCAATGGCTCTGAATTGGTGAGAGGACTGCGCGACTCTCTGCCAGCTAATGTAACTGCAACTGGAGGCTTAGCCGGAGATGGTGCCAACTTTAATGAAACCTATATTTTAAATAAAGACGGAAAGCCCACAGAAAAATTAGTATCGGCATTGGGCTTTTATGGCGATAACTTGCATATATCTTATGGCAGCCTTGGAGGATGGGATAGTTTTGGAGTAGAACGTTTAGTTACCAAATCTAAAAGCAATGTTTTATACGAATTAGATGGAAAGCCAGCACTAGAGCTATATAAATCCTTTTTAGGAGAGCATGCTAAAGACTTACCATCATCAGGATTATTATTTCCACTAAATTTAAGAACAGGAAGAGACAGTGAACCTGTTGTAAGAACTATTTTAGCTGTAGATGAAACTTCACAATCATTAACGTTTGCAGGTGATATTCCAGAAGGTGCTTACGTGCGCCTTATGAAAGCCAATTTTGACCGTATCATTGAAGGTGCAATAGGAGCTGCAAAAAGCACGATTAAAGAGAATAAACAGGAGCCAGATCTTGCCATTCTTATTAGTTGTGTTGGAAGAAAGCTGGTTTTAAAGCAGATGGTAGAGGAGGAAGTTGAAGGTGTTAGAGAGGTATTAGGAAATGGTACTATCTTATGTGGATTTTATTCTTATGGAGAAATTTCTCCTTTTTCTTCTGAGACAAAATGTGAACTACACAACCAAACTATGACCATTACCACCTTTACAGAACATTTTTAATTGTGGCTTAACTAAATAATTGCTGTATGCATAGACTATTAAAAAGACAGCTCAAAAAACTATTTGGTGAAATTACACCTAATGATGAATCGTATCAAAACTTGGTTGACCTTATAGATGATAGTTACAATCAATTCCAATCCGATTATAATAAATTAGAGCGTATTTTAGAGTTAAGCTCAAAAGAATCATTTAAAGAATTAAGTAATTTTAAACATGCCATTAATTCAGCTGCCCTTGTTTCTCTTACAGACTTAAAGGGTAATATCTTAATGGCCAATGAAAATTTTTGCAAAATATCTGGCTATAGCCTAGGCGAATTAATTGGTAATAACCATAGTATCATCAACAGCGGATTTCATGAGCCAGAGTTTTGGAAAAATATGTGGGCGCAGGTTTCTTCTGGAAAAATATGGCATGCTGAAGTTTGTAATAGAAAAAAAAGTGGAGAAAACTATTGGGTAGATTCTAGTATTATACCTTTTTTAAACGACCAAGGAAAACCTTACCAATACCTTTCTATTCGTTTTGATATTACAAGCCGAAAAAAAATTGAAAAGGAGATAAAAACCTTGGCTTTAGTTGCCCGCAAAACACAAAATGCGGTAATCATTACGGATAAGGATGTAAAGACCATTTGGACAAACGAAGGATTTGAAAGAATTACAGGATACAGCTTTAAAGAAATTGAAGGTAAAAATCCAGGCCATTTGCTTCAAGGCGCGGAGTCTAACCCAAAAACAATCAAAGAAATGTCGGAAGCATTTCGTAACGTTAAACCCTACAGCGGGGAGATTGTAAATTATACTAAAACTGGTAAGAAGTATTGGATAGCTGTCAACATTACCCCAATCATAGAAAATGAAGAACATATTGGTTTTATAGCCATAGAAAGTGACATTACTGAGAAGAAAGAATTTGAACTGCAACTGCAAGAAAATGAAGAGAAATTTAGACTATTAATAGAATCTGCCACAGACATTTTTTATTATACAGATAGTAACGGGAACTTTACCTATGTAAATGATATTGCTACCCAAATCACTGGATATACAAATCAAGAGTTATTAAAAATGAACTATTTGGACTTGGTTCAGCCAAGCCACAAAAACATCGTCAGACAGTTCTATTTAGAGCAAGCAAAAAAAGGTCAAAAAGTAACGTATTACGAGTTTCCAATTGTAACCAAGACCGGTAAAAATGCCTGGATTGGGCAAAACGTGCAACTTTATATTAATAAAAATGAGAGGCGCGGTATTCAAGCCATTGCAAGAGATATTACTTCTTTAAAAGATGCGCAATTAGAAATAGGAAACTCTCATAACTTTTTGAACCAAATTATTAATTCTATTCCGAGTCCACTTTTTGTAAAGGACAGTGAGCAGAATTGGGTAATGGTAAATGATGCTTACGCTAAGCTTACCAATATTCCAAAAAATGATATCCTTGGCAACAAAGACATCGATTTTCTCCCTATAGCAGACGCAAAAATATTTATGGAGCAAGACGATGCACAGCTGCAAATAGGCGAAGAAATGGTGAGAGAGGTAACTTTTAAAAACAGTAATAATGAAGAAAAAATATTGTTAGTAAAAAAGTCTATTTTTAATAATCAAGGTAAAAATTATTTAATAGGAGTTATAACAGACATCACAGAATTTAAAGAAAGAGAAAATCAAATATTATTATATAACAAGATCTCAGACCAAATCTCAGATGCTATTTCTGTTGCCGACTATCAAGGAAATTTGATTTACGTAAATGAAACACATGCACAAAACTTAGGTAAAACTAAAAAAGACATTATACAATCTAATGTTTTGGAGGTTGAAAAAATATTTCCAAATATAGAAGCATGGCATGCGCATTACGATGAAATAAAGCAAAAAGGTGAATTGCTAATAGAAGGCGAAAATATTAGGTTAGATGGCAGCACTTTCCCAGTTGAAGCAAGTGTTAAGTATATAAGATTAGATGATAAGGGTTATGTGGTTGCTACTATTAGAGACATTACAGAAAGAAAAAAAAATGAAGAAGCAGTAAGAAAATTAAAAGAATTCTATGAGACAGTATTAAATAAAATCCCTTCCGAAGTGGTGGTTTTTGATAAAGACCATCATTATTTATTTGTAAATGAAACAGCCATTAAAGATAAATTTAAAAGAGATTGGATTATTAACCATACAGATTACGATTACTGCGCGCATTTTAACAAACCCGTCCGCATTGCAGAAGAAAGAAGTATATTATTTAAAAAGGTTAAAGAATTAAAAAGCCAATTAGAGTTTGTAGAAGAAGTAGTAACAAAAGAGGGTTCAAACATTAATGTTTTGAGGCGCTTTTATCCTATATTAGATGAAAATAACGAAATATTACATATCATTGGTTTTGGAATAGATATAACCTCTAGAATAGATGCGGAAAAACAAACCAAAGAAAGCGAAGAGCGACTTAAATTAGCCACCCAAAGTGCTAACCTGGGTATTTGGGATTGGGATATTCAAAATGACGTACTCGTATGGGATGAATCTATGCATAAAATATTTGGAATAGGTGCGGAAGAATTTACCCATAATATAGCAGCCTTTAAAAGTGTGTTGCATTTAGAAGATTTAGAAAAGGTTGATAGGGAGTTATCAAAAGCGTTAAATCAAGGACAAGATTTTAGTGGAACATATAGAATAATTCAGCAACCAGCTACAATTAAATACATCACCGCATTTTCGAAAGCTTTTTATAACGCTGAAGGGCTACCCATTAGAATGATTGGGGTAAATTACGATGTAACTGAAAATACACTTATTCAACAAAAGATACTTAAACAACAACAAGACTTAGAAGAAGCACAACACATTGCTAAGTTAGGTGCATGGGAAATTGACGTTAAGACCAGAACAATTTTATGGTCTAAAGAAATGTTTAGCATTTGTGAATGTGAAGTAGCGTTTCAACCCAATTTAAATGAAACCTATGCACTATTTACTCCACAAACTAGGGAACCTGTTATTCAATCATTTTATAACGCGATAGAAAAGTTTGAGCCCTTTGAACTAGAAGCTCAACTAAAAACTAAAAATAACACAATCATAGATGTAAAAGTAAAAGGCATTCCAGCCAAAGAAGATAATAAAATTGTTACAATCAGAGGAATTATTCAGGATATTACAAAAGAAAAAGAGGGCAATAGATTGCTTTTAAAATATACAGAAGAACTTGAGAAGAAAAATAAAGAATTAGACCAATTTGCTTACGTAGTTTCACACGATTTAAAAGCACCTCTAAGAGGAATAAATAATCTTAACCTTTGGATTGAAGAGGATATTGGAGAGAGCATTGAAGGAGAAACAAAACGAAATTTGGCCTTAATGCGCAATCGTGTTAAGCGGATGGAAGGTCTTATTGATGGTATTCTCCAATATTCTAGAGCAGGAAGAATTAAACACGAAGCAATTACATTTAACTTAAAAGAATGTCTCGAAGAATTGCTAAGTAGTTTTAGCGTACCAAGCAATTTCAAAATTAGCATTTCAGAAAAAATGCCAACCTTAACTACAGAGAAAATTGCCATCGAGCAGGTATTCTCAAATTATATTAGTAATGCCATTAAGTACAATTCTAGTGCTGAACCTACTATAGCTATTACATACCAAAAGAAGGAGAACTTCTATGAGTTTTGTGTGGAGGATAATGGTCCTGGCATTGAAAAAGAATTTCATGAAAAAATATTTGTCATTTTTCAAACCTTACAGTCAAGAGATACCTTTGAAAGCACTGGTGTAGGGTTAGCCATAGTTAAAAAAATGGTGGAAGAAAAAGGGGGTAAGGTTTGGATTGAATCCGAAAAGGATGCCGGTTCAAAGTTCTATTTCTCTTGGCCAATTAAAGAGGAAGAAATTGAAGCATGAAACCTTTAAACTTTTTGCTGCTCTTTCTGCTTTTGTTTTTGGGGAATAGCACTATAGCTCAAATCTGCTCTGACCCAAACCTAGCCTCCCCAGGTTTTAACTGCAACAAAGAATACCAACCAGTATGCGGATGCGATGGAAAAACCTATAGAAACATTTGCAATGCACAATACCAAAATGGTGTGTTTTATTGGAGTGACGGCCCTTGCGGAGGAATTGAGTTCGACATCATACCAACTTTTAGCGGCCCATTAGACCCACCCATGGAATTTACCTTTGTACAAAATAAAGGCATACCCGCATCCTTATATATATTTGACTACCAAGGCCATTTAATACATCAACAAGCCTTGCCAGCTATCAATAATTTCAATCCTCCCTATTTTCAAATCTATTTCGATCTTATCAATTATAAGCCTGGAGTTTATATTATGTCTGTCACCAATTCACAAGGCGACTACCGTTGGAAGAAATTCGTACGTTACTAAGATTTACTATGAGATTTCTGCAGTTCCACCGTGCTCATTGATAGATTTTATGCGTTTTACGAACAGCCATTGAAGACTCTGCCTCGCTCATAACTTGACAATTGAGGGCTATTCCCATTTTTTTATTAATTTAACTCTTATTTTTGAGCAAGTTAAAGTTTTTTTATTGAGCCTTTGAGAATAGAATTGTAAAAGTTCTTACACACCCTCAAGAAAATCAACTAAATAAGATTTTTTAACATTTAGTTGTGAATTACAAATTCCTGACCTATTTTTGCGACCCCTTATTAAACAGATACAAGCGTGGACGCATTAAGTTACAAAACTATTTCAGCCAATAAAGCTACAACAACCAAAACTTGGTTTGTTATTGATGCTGAAGGGCAAACACTTGGCCGATTTGCCAGTAAAATTGCCAACATATTACGAGGTAAGCATAAGCCATCATTTACGCCTCATGCAGATTGTGGCGATTATGTAATCATTATTAACGCCGAAAAAATCCGTTTTACCGGAAACAAGGTGAATGATAAAGAGTACAAATTTTTCTCTGGATATCCAGGAGGTTTGCGCTACGAAGTGGCAAAAGATATTTTGGTACGCAGACCTACTTATGTAGTAGAACATGCCATCAAAGGAATGTTACCTAAAAACAAATTAGGTTCAGAACTATTCCGCAACCTTCATGTTTACGCTGGAGCTGAACATCCACATGGTGCTCAGCAACCTAAAGATTTAAAATTCTAATCAATGGAAATCAATAACGCATTAGGAAGAAGAAAAACAGCCGTTGCCCGTGTTTACCTCACAGCAGGTACTGGTAATATGACTGTTAACAAAAAGGATTTAAAAACCTACTTCCCAACCCTTAGCCTCCAAATGGCAGCTAACAAACCTTTCGAATTAACCAGTACTACTGGGCAATTTGATGTTACTGCACATGTTGATGGTGGTGGAATTACAGGACAGGCAGATGCCCTTAAACTAGCAATTGCCCGCGCATTGGTAAAACACAACGCAGAAATGAAGCCAGCTTTAAAAGTAGGTGGCTTGCTTACTCGCGACCCAAGAATGGTTGAACGTAAAAAACCTGGTCAAAAGAAAGCTCGTAAGCGTTTCCAGTTCGTAAAACGTTAATCAGAAACATTTTAAAATTTCTATGTCTAATATCACGCACGAAGAGTTGCTGGAAGCGGGAGTGCACTTTGGTCACTTAACCCGTAAATGGAATCCGAAAATGGCCCCATATATCTTTATGGAAAAAAACGGAATCCACCTCATTGATTTACACAAAACAGCTGTAAAGCTGGATGAGGCCGCTAATGCCATTAAAAACATTGTTAAATCTGGACGTAAAGTTCTTTACGTAGCTACCAAAAAACAAGCGAAAGAAATCGTTGAAAACGAGGCAAAAAGAGTAAATATGCCTTACGTTTGCGATCGTTGGTTAGGTGGTATGTTAACAAATTTTGGTACCGTAAGAAAAAGCATTAAAAAGATGCAAACACTTGAGAAATTGGCTCAAGACGGAACTTATGTTAACATTAACAAAAAAGAACGCCTCATGATTGAGCGCGAAAAGATTAAGTTGAAAAAAGTATTAGGTGGAATTGCTGATTTAAACAGATTACCTGCTGCGTTATTCATTGTGGACATTCGCAGAGAGCATATTGCTGTTTCAGAGGCAACCAAACTTAATATTCCAACTTTTGGAATCGTAGATACAAATTCAGATCCTACGCAAGTAGATCATCCTATTCCAGCAAATGATGATGCAGCAAAATCAATTGCACTCATTACCCGCTACATTACGGATGCTGTAGTTGAAGGATTATCAGAACGCAAACGCGAAAAAGAGGAAACAGCAGACAAAGAAGCTGTAACCGAAAAAGAAGAAGCTTAAATATTAAAAAGCCTTCCCATTAAGGTGAAGGCTTTTTTTAAAATAAAAAATTAAAACTATCAAAGGATGACAACCATTTCAGCATCAGATGTAAACAAACTCCGCACCATGACCGGTGCCGGTATGATGGATTGTAAAAAAGCATTGCAAGAATCTAATGGCGATTTTGAAGCTGCCGTAGATTTTCTTCGTAAAAAAGGTGCAAAGATTTCTGCAAATCGTGCAGACCGTGACGCCAAAGAAGGTGCAATCATTGCTAAAGTAAATCAAAATAAAACAACAGGTGTAATTCTTCAATTAAGTTGCGAAACTGATTTCGTTGCTAAAAATGAAGATTTCGTTGCCTTTGCTCATAAATTAGCTGATATCGCTTTGGCTAATAATGCTGCAGATGCTGATAGCCTTAAGGCATTATCAATGGACGGTACAAGTGTTGGCGACAAAATTATTGAGCAGGTTGGTAAAATCGGCGAAAAAATAGATGTAGTAAAATACGAAATTATGAATGGCACCAACTTGGTTCCTTACATACACGCTGGAAATCGTATTGGCGTATTGGTATCTTTAAATAATCCAGCAAATGAAGCAAACTTCATGGGAGGTAAAGACGTGGCTATGCAAATTGCTGCCCTTAACCCTGTTGCTTTAGATAAAGGTGATGTTGATGCTACTATTATAGAGCGCGAATTAGCTATTGGCATGGACCAAGCTCGTGCTGAAGGAAAACCTGAAAATATGCTTGAGAAAATTGCCCAAGGTAAATTAGGTAAGTTCTACAAAGATTCAACCTTATTAAATCAGGAATTTGTAAAGGATAGCAGTAAAACTATTGCTCAAATGCTAGATGGCATAGAAAAAGGGTTAACTGTTAACGCTTTTAAACGAATTTCTTTATAATTTTTGAAAATCCTCTCCTTAGTGAGAGGATTTTTTTTGCTTATTATTGCCATATCTAATCTAAAAAACTCTAACTAACATGAAATACAATCGCGTTCTTTTAAAATTAAGTGGTGAAGCACTTATGGGAAATCTTCAGTACGGAATAGATCCAAAAATTTTAGAACAATATGCAAAAGATGTTAAACAAGTTGTAGATGCTGGCGTTCAAGTAGCCATTGTGATTGGTGGTGGGAATATATTTCGTGGGGTACAAGGAGTTGCCGGCGGCCTTGTTGAGCGCGCGCAAGGCGATTATATGGGAATGCTGGCCACAGTAATTAATGCTATGGCTTTGCAAGGTGCCTTAGAAAAATCTGGCATTCGTACCAGATTGCAAACCGCAATTCAAATGGATCAAATTGCCGAACCATTTATTAGAAGGCGCGCCATTAGGCATCTTGAAAAAGGAAGAGTGGTTATTTTTGGAGCTGGAACAGGAAATCCATATTTTACTACAGACACTGCGGCCTCCCTTAGAGCTGTAGAAATTGAAGCTAACTTAGTACTTAAAGGAACTCGTGTAGATGGAATATATACTGCCGACCCAGAAAAAGATAAAAATGCGGTTAGGTTTGAAAATATTTCCTACGAAGAAGTTTATGAACGTGGCTTAAACGTAATGGATTTAACAGCTATTACCCTTTGCCAAGAAAATAAAATGTCGATTGTTGTTTTTGATATGAACAAAGAAGGTAACTTTTTAAGCGTATGCAAAGGCGAAAACGTGGGAACAACAGTAAGCTAATTAGTTCGCTTTTTCCCTCCTAACACCCAACACAGATTTTACCATGGCATAAATGCTTTTTGCATCGTATCCGCATTCTTGGTAAAGTTCAGATTGTTCGCCATGTTCCACAATTCTATCTGGCATCCCTAAACGCTTAACATCTGCATTATAGTGGTGATCTGCCATAAACTCTAAAACCGCAGAACCAAAACCTCCAACTATAGTGCCATCTTCCACTGTGATGATATGCTTAAATGTAGCAAATACCTCATGCAATAGTTCCTCATCAATAGGCTTAACAAAGCGCATATCATAATGGGCACCTTGAATACCTTCTTTATCTAATAGGTTCAATGCGGTTCTTGCTAGATTACCAGCCGTACCAAAAGTAAGTATAGCAATATCAGTGCCTTCTCTTAGTTTTCTTCCTTTACCAATAGGTAGTTCTTGAAATGGGCGCTTCCAATCTATCATAACCCCATTTCCTCTAGGATAACGGATACTGAATGGTCCAGCATTTTTCTTTAAAGAGCCTGTGAACATTAGATTTCTTAACTCTTCCTCATCCATTGGTGCAGATACTACCATATTAGGTACACAGCGCATATAGGGTATATCTAACATGCCATGATGTGTTTGCCCATCTGCCCCTGCCAAGCCCGCTCTATCCATACAAAATACTACATGTAACTTCTGTAAAGCCACATCATGCACTACTTGATCGTAGGCTCTTTGCATGAATGTTGAATAAATATTACAGAAGGGAACCATGCCTTGTGTGGCTAGACCCGCGCTAAAAGTTACAGCATGTTGTTCTGCAATGCCCACATCAAAAGCTCTGTCAGGCATAGCTTTCATCATAATATTCATGCTACTGCCCGATGGCATAGCAGGCGTAACACCAACAACTTTTAAATTTTGCTCTGCTAATTCAACCAAGGTATGTCCAAATACATCTTGGTACTTGGGTGGTTGAGGAGCTGCTACAGGTGATTTAAAAATTTCACCTGACACCTTATCAAATAAACCTGGCGCGTGCCATTTGGTTTGATCTTTTTCTGCAGGTGCAAATCCTTTACCTTTTACCGTAACGCAATGCAACAACTTTGGCCCAGGAATTTTCTTTAAATCATTAAAAATTTTAACCATGTGGTTAACGTCATGTCCGTCTACTGGTCCAAAATACCTAAACCCTAAAGACTCAAACATATTGCTATGGGTTAACAATCCACCTTTTAGGGTATCATGTACTTTAGAGAGTATTTCTTGCGAGACCTTACCCATTTTACTAAGCTTATCTAAGGTCTTCCAAATATCGTCTTTAAACTTATTGTATGTAGGCGAGGTAGTGATGTCTGTTAAATAATCTTTGAGGGCGCCTACATTAGGGTCAATGCTCATGCAATTATCATTAAGTACCACAATAATATTAGCATTGGCAACACCGGCATGGTTTAGACCTTCAAAGGCCATTCCACCAGTTAAGGCACCATCCCCAATAACCGCAATATGCTGCTTATCGTGTTCTCCTTTTAATTTAGAAGCAACAGCCATTCCAAGCGCTG
>JBIKKC010000016.1:0-19254 GCA_044360615.1 Bacteroidia bacterium
AAACCATAAAATATGGCGTTGTAGCAAAAGGTATGATAGCTTGGCAGAATACCTTCAATGGCAAGCAAATGCAAGAATTGGCTAGCTATGTAAAATCATTGCAAGGCACTACACCAGCTAAATCTAAAGAGGCACAAGGTGTCTTGGAAGGAGAAGCTGTGCCTGCAACCGCTGATTCTACAACTACCATTCCTGCTACAGCAATGAATTAGTATAAAGAATGAAAAGCGAAAACGCATTAGACCAAGACCATTTTAGAGACGAACTTTCTAATGTAGATAAAAAAGGTAAACGACTTTGGATTCACCCTAAAAAGCCTAAGGGTAATTATTATAACTACCGTACTTGGTTTGCTTGGTTATTAATGGCGCTCATGTTTGCTGGCCCTTTTCTTAAGCTCAATGGCAGGCCACTTTTGCTCTTAAATGTGCTCGAACGAAAGTTCATAATATTTGGTATGGTGTTTTGGCCTCAAGACTTAAATCTCTTTGCCTTGTTAATGCTTTCTTTTATTCTGTTTATTGTGCTTTTTACAGTGCTATTTGGTAGGGTTTGGTGCGGTTGGGCTTGCCCACAAACCATCTTTATGGAAATGCTCTTTAGAAAAATAGAATACTTTATTGATGGGGATAGTGCGCAACAAAAGAAATTAGCTACTCAAGAATGGAATATAGAAAAATTTGTGAAGCGAGCAACAAAGCATACCCTTTTTTGGATTTTATCTTTTGTAATAGCAAATACCTTTTTAGGTTATATTATAGGAATAGATGAGCTAAAACTATTGGTGCACGATGGCCCCTTAGCGCATGTTGGGAAATTTGCTGCATTGGCAATTTTTACCACCGTGTTTTATTTTGTATTCTCTTCTCTAAGAGAACTGGTTTGTATCTTCATTTGTCCCTATGGTAGGCTTCAAGGGCTTATGTTAGATAAAAACTCTATGGTAGTTGCCTACGATTTTGTACGTGGTGAGCCTCGAGGTAAACTTAAAAAATCTGAGGAACCAGAACCTAAAGGAGACTGCATAGATTGTAAATTATGTGTAAATGTTTGCCCTACAGGTATTGATATAAGAAATGGAACTCAATTAGAGTGTATCAACTGCACTGCTTGTATCGACGCCTGTGATGAGGTAATGGTAAAGATAGAAAAACCTAAGGGTTTGGTGAGATTTGCATCGCTTAACAATATTAATGAAGGCACCAAGCTGAAATTAAATTTGAGAAATGGTGCCTATGGTGTAGTTTTGATAGCATTATTGAGCGTATTTGTTTACTTATTAGCTACTCGTAAACAAGTAGAAACAACCTTGCTTCGCACCCCTGGAATGCTATACCAAAGGCAAGCAGAGGGTAAAATAAGTAACTTGTATTCGATAGAGTTTGTAAATAAAACTTTTGATGAACTACCTATTGAACTCAAGTTAATTGAACCTGAGATGGGTGAAATTAGATTGGTAGAGGGAAACAATGTGGTAGTGCACAAAGAAAGTGTAGCCAAGGTTAGTTTCTTTTTATTGTTTGAACCGAGTGCAATTGAAAAAATTAATACGCCAATAAAAATTCAAGTATTGAGCAATGGCAAACTCATAGAAGAGATGAAATCTAAGTTTAATGGTCCGGTGTATAAAAAAGGTGTAAAATGAAAATAAATTGGGGAACTAAATTGGTATTCTTTGCCCTGCTATTTATGGGGTTTATTATTTACCTTAGTGTGCGTATAATGCAAACTGATGTGCCTATGGTGGAAGACAATTATTATGAAAAGGGTTTGAACTATCAAAAGGAAATAGACAATAGTGCAGGAATAGATTCTATGATTGTTCTGAATGTAGTTAATGATGATAGCGGCTACCAAACCTTGGTTTTAATCAATAGGTCGTCTTCCGATATAACAGAAGGTAAATTGCTTTTTTATCGCCCTTCAGATAAGAAGAAGGATATAGAAGTAATGTTAAGTATTCCAGCAAAAAAAGTATTTCAATTCCCCATGCGCGATCTGGAGAGGGGAAGATGGAATTTAAAGTTTAGTTGGACTTTATATGGAGAGCAGTTCCATATGGATAAAAAAATAGAGCGTTAATGTTGTTTCTTACGGCCTTTTTAACAGGGCTATTTGGTAGTTTTCACTGTGCAGGTATGTGCGGGCCCATTGCCTTTGCATTGCCCTCAAAAAATCTAACAGGTTTAGGATTCTACTTTAGCAGATTGCTTTATAATTTTGGTCGTATCTTCACTTATTCTCTTCTTGGTTTGTTGTTGGGCTTGTTTGGTTCAGGCCTTAAAATGGCTGGCATACAACAGAGTCTTAGCATTGCTGCTGCTGTCTTCATATTTGCATGGGCCTTGTTTCAATTGATGGGTTGGCGCTCCTTGTCTGTGCAACCTCTTAAATGGTTAGGTAAAGGTTGGTTTAGTAAACTCATGGGAAATACGCACCCATTTTCTCTTTTTATGATTGGTTTGTTAAATGGTTTGTTGCCTTGTGGCTTTGTATATTTAGCCTTAGTAGGAGCAAGCGTTACGCAAAATGCTTTAGATGGTGCACTTTTTATGGCATGTTTTGGTGCAGGTACATTTCCTATGATGTTTGGCGTTTCTGTAATAGGCCAATTTCTTTCTCAATCTGTGCGTTCTCGCCTAAATGCCTTAAGTCCTTATTTTGCAATTTTAATTGCTGTATTGTTTTTGTTACGCGGACTCAACCTGGGTATACCTTATGTTAGCCCCAAAATAAAGATGGAACAAATGCAGGCAGACAGCCTTTGCCATTAAGGCTGCAATAAGGCGATAGCAAATAAGATTGGAAAAGCTAAGCGATTTTTAGTTTAGGTATTAAATATTTCCACCATATTTAAAAGGTCGGCATTGAGGCTTTTCTTTTTATTAATGGCATCGTTAAATGGAGTAAGCGTAATTACATTATTAATTAAACCCGCCATTTTATTTTTTTCACCGGCTAGTAGGGCATTAACAGCGCCATAACCAAGTTTGGAGGCAAGCACTCTATCGTAAGCAGTTGGAGAACCGCCACGTTGAATATGCCCAAGGATAACTACTCTAGATTCGAAACCCGGGATTTCTTTATTTAAAATATTTGAAATGGCAGTGGCTCCTCCTTCAAAGTTGCCTTCTGCAACTATGATGATAGAGAAAGATTTTTTGCTATTGGCTCTATCTTTAAAAAACTCCACAATTCTAGAATGGTCTTCTTTAATTTCTGGCAGCATAGCAACTTCTGCGCCACCAGCAATGGTTGCAGCTAATGCAATAAAACCAGCATCTCTTCCCATTACTTCCACAAAAAATGCTCTACCATGACTATCTGCTGTATCTCTAATTTTATCTATGGCATCTACCGCAGTATTTATGGCTGTATCAAAACCTATAGTTAAATCTGTTCCATACAAATCATTATCTATAGTACCCGGAGCGCCAACAGAAGGAATACCATACTCATTAAAAAAGATTTCTGCACCCGTGAAAGTACCGTTTCCGCCAATGCAAACTATCCCTTCAATACCATGAGCAACCAAATTATCATTAGCCTTTTTTCTTCCTTCTGGCGTCATAAATTCTTTGCTGCGCGATGATTTAAGTATGGTTCCGCCACGTTGAATGATATTTCCAACAGACCTTGAGGTGAGTGGCACAAAATTATCGCCACCCTCTATCATTCCTTTATAGCCTTGCATAATACCAACTACTTCAACATTATTATAAATAGCAGTTCTAACTACAGCGCGCACGCAAGCATTCATTCCAGGAGAATCTCCGCCAGAGGTAAATACAGCAATTTTCTTCATGTGGTAAATATAAAAAAAAGGCCGTTTCAAATGAAACGGCCTTTAAAGTTAATATTAAATTGTTCTTACAATTCAGCTTTTGTTACCAAAGTAATTGAACTAGTTGCACTAACAGAGGCGGCTACCACAAGGATTAAGCCCCTTTTACCATTAGATGCTTTGTAAGCTAAAACAGTGTTTGATGCAAGATTTGCAATTCTATCTAAGCCACCAAGAGTAAAATCTATATTGTCTAATTCTGTTAAGAATTGAGTGCTATTTAAAGCGTTAAATGCAGCAGGTGTTATGTCTGCCACTTTATAAATAGTTTTATTTTTAGTAGGCCAAGTAGCAATTTCTGCATTCCAACCAGAACCGGCAGGGAAGGCGAAATCTGGAGAATAGATAGCATTTCCTACAGAACCAGCAACATTGTAGAAATAAACGAAATCAATTTTAGCAGAGTTGTTTTTTGCTAAATCTACACCAGTGGCACCAGCGCGGTATCTGCGGAAATTATCTGCAACACCGTAAAAACGGTATTCGTTAGAAGTATTGCTAGGCGCTCCTAATAAAATTTGACCAGAGGTAGCCATACTGGCAACAGTTAACTCATAAGTTTTAGTTGTAGATTTATCTTTATCATCTTTTACTGTAACAGCGTAAGTGATTTTATCTTCTTCATTAATGTTTACTGCGCCAATTACATCAAAATAGCTAGTTACTACATCTTTAGCATCATATGCTGTATCTCTAAGAGTGGCTGTAGCTTGGCCAGAAACCGCACGTGTTATAGTAATTTTTTTAATTTTACGACCAGCATCTGCACTAGCAACGATATTTAAAGTTACAGAATCTGTAGATAAAGAAATGAAACCAGTTTTTACATCATTGTTTAATGTTAAAGTTGGAGCTGCAGTTTCTGGTTCTGGAGTTTTTGTATCATCTCCGCAAGAGGTCATTAGTAATGCCGTGCTTAAAGCTGTAAGCATGAACATTGATTTGATTAGCTTTTTCATATTATTTTCTATTTTAAGGTTTGCGAATATAGGTATATCTTTTTAACATATTATTAATCTTTCATTTTAGGATTTTTCGGCCATAAATGGCTCACCTTCTGCATGGTCAAAGTTTTCTGGCCTAAATTCATCAAAATTATAATCAGGCATTAAATCCGTTTTTATGTGGCCAATAGTTTCGTTTAAGGCATCCATAAATTTATTAAAATCTTCTTTGTAAAGAAAGATTTTGTGTTTTACATAATTACCATCCTCAAAAGATTTTTTGCTTTCAGTAATGGTGATAAAGTAATCTTTGGCTCTAGTAGATTTTACATCGAAAAAGTAAGTTCGTTTACCAGCTCTTATTTTCTTTGAGAATATTTCTTGGCTATCGTTTTTATTGTAATCTTCCATGCATTATGGCTAATTGTGCCGGCAAAATATAGGTTAGCCTTTTCATTTCAAAACATTTTTTTTAATTGACAAAAAAACAAGAATTTCATTATTAAATAACTGCTATTCGTCCTTGGTTTGTTTATCAAAAATTTCTTTGTACATGCCGTTTTTTGCAATTAATTCACGGTGTGTACCTTGTTCCATAATTTCACCTTGGTTTAGCACAATAATATGGTCTGCTGCTTTTACCGAGGAGGCTCTATGACTCACGATTATAGTAGTTTTCCCTTTTTTAAGGGTTTCTAAGTTTACTAATATTTGAGCTTCAGTTTTTGTATCCAGAGCGCTCAAGCAATCGTCTAAAATTAAAATCTCTGGCTCCTTAATAAAAGCTCTAGCCATTGCCACACGTTGTTTTTGCCCTCCACTTAGGGTGATGCCTCTTTCGCCTACTCTTGTTTGGTAGCCTTCTTTAAATTCTTCAATATTGCTGTGAATTGCAGCCATTTTAGCAGCATTTATTACCTTAGGGTCAGTTTCTGCAACTTTATCTATTTGCCCAAATGCAATATTTCCTGCTATGGTATCACTAAATAAAAATACATCTTGTGGCACATAGCCAATCCGTTTTTTCCATGCCCTTAGGTTGGCGTTAGATAAAGGCGTTTGATCGATGCAAAGCTCTCCGCCACTTGGGTCCATTACTCTTAATAACAACTGCACTAAGGTTGTTTTTCCAGAACCGGTATTGCCTAATATGGCAAAGGTGCTGCCTTTGTTTATGCGCAGAGAAATATTGTTTAAGGCAGGAATTTTTTTGCCAGGGTAGGTGTAGGAAACATTTTGGAGGGCTATATAATTTTCAAATTCTTGGTAGCCAGTTTCTTCGGAATTTAGACTTGGCTTGGTTTCAAGAAATTCATTAATGCGCTGTTGAGAGGCTGCAGCTCTTTGGATAAGGCTGGTGGTATATCCCAAACTAGTTACTGGCCAGGTAAGAAGGTGCACATACATTATAAATTCAGCAATATTTCCAATACTTGCCCTGCCAGCTAGAACCTCCATGCCACCCGCATAAACAGTAATGATTGTACTTAAGCCGGTTAAAAAAACCATGAGCGGAAAAAAAATAGCATCCACTTTTGCCAGATCCAATTGCTTAACACGGTAATCTTCTGTTTCCTTTTTGAACCAAGCATAATTTTCTTTTTCGGCTGCAAATGATTTTATAACCCGTATTCCAGAAAATGCTTCCTGGGCAAAAGAGGTTAGGTTCGACAACTGTTCTTGTATTTTATCGCTCTTGTGGTGTATTAAATTATTAACCCTAAAAATTAAATAACTTAGGAAGGGTAAGGGTAAAATTACGAGCCAAGTTAAGCGTACATTTACTGTAAACATTACAGTTAGCAATAATACAATGGTTACCACTAAATTTATGGCATACATAATGGCTGGCCCTGTGTACATCCTTACTCTGCTTACATCTTCGCTAATGCGTGCCATTAGATCGCCAGTGCGGTTGGCGCGATAAAAGCCTTGATCTAATTTTTGATAATGGTTATAAATTTCGTTTTTTAAATCATACTCTATATGCCGGCTCATTACTATTATGGTTTGGCGCATGAGGTACATAAAAATACCCCTAAGTATGGCAAAGGCAATTACCAAGAAGGCAAAATAAAGCACTTCATTGCTAATTTGGTCTATAACTATTTGGCGAGCTTCTCCTTTTAAATCATTCAAACTCCCCAATCTTTCTTTTATTAAATCTATGGCATCCCTAACTTTTTGTGCAGGGAAAATGGCAAAAAGGTTTGAGCTGGCCACAAAAAGAACGCCCAGTAAAAGTCTTACTCGGTATTTGTAAAAATACTTTCTGAGGTAACGCAGGGGTTTCACAATTACTATAATGCTGCAAATTAACTCAAATCTGGCTACAATTTAATTGATCCCTAAATTGCACCTTGAAAAACAAAAAATAACCCTACTTTTGCGCCACAAATTTTTGAACCCCTTTATTACTAAATTATGGATAACCAGGAGATTTTTAGCTTGTTAGCAACCTACGACCACGAGCAAATTGTTTTTTGTAACGACAATGCTACTGGCCTTAAGGCTATAATTGCCATTCACAATACTGTTTTAGGCCCAGGCCTTGGGGGTACCCGTGTTTGGAATTATAAAAATGATGCAGAAGCCATAAATGATGTGATGCGTCTCTCAAGAGGAATGACTTACAAGGCTGCTATTTCTGGACTTAATTTGGGGGGAGCCAAGGCGGTAATTATTGGTGATGCTACCAAAATTAAAACAGAAGCTTTAATGCGTAAGTTTGGTCGTTTTGTAGAAAATTTGAATGGAAAGTATATTACCGCTGAAGACGTTAATACTACCACCAAAGATATGGAGTACGTGAATATGGAAACCGACCATGTTGTTGGTTTGCCAGAAAGTATGGGTGGTGGTGGCGATCCAAGTCCTGTTACCGCATATGGCGTATACATGGGAATGAAGGCAAGTGCCAAAAATGTTTTTGGTTCAGACAGCCTAGCTGGTAAAAAGGTGGCTGTGCAAGGTGTGGGAAAAGTGGGTGGACACTTATTAGAGTTTTTGCATAAAGAAGGTGCAATTCTTACCATTAGCGATATTAATGCCGAAATGCTAAAACATTATGCCGATACCTTAGGTGCTAAAGTGGTAAATGGTGATGAAATTTATAGTCAAGATGTAGATGTTTTTGCCCCTTGCGCCTTGGGTGCTATTTTGAATGATGCAAATATTGCTAGCTTAAAATGTGCGATAGTTGCGGGTGCAGCAAATAACCAATTGGCAGATGAAAACATTCATGGCCCATTGCTTATGAACAAGGGTATTACCTATGCACCAGATTTTTTAATAAATGCAGGTGGCTTAATAAATGTTTACCAAGAACATATTGGATACAACAAAGAAACAGCCTACCGAAAGGCAGAACACATTTATGATGTTACTTTAGAAATACTAAAAATCTCTGCCGACCAAAAATTACATACGCAACAAGCTGCAACCAACCTTGCAGAAAAACGTATTCAAGATATCGCCAAAGTGAGGTCTACCTATTAATGCTCAATCGCAGGTTTTTAAGAATAAAGGCATTTCAAACACTTTATGCCCTCTCTAGAGAGGAACAGCCTAATGTTGCCCTTTACAGAAAAAAATTGTTCGAGGGTTTAGATAAAACTTATGAGCTTTTTGTGTTCGTACTTTCTTTCCCTGAGGCGTTTTTAGATTTTTTAGAATCAGAGCTTGAAGGACAAAAAGCAAAGTATATCCCGGCACCAGAACAAATTGAATTGCTTGAGCGTATTTTAGCAAATAAGGTATTGGTTCAATTAGCCAATGACCTTATGTTGAAAGATGCGCAAAAAAAGCTAAAAGTAAATTGGAGTCAAAGTGCCGATCTATTGCGTGGTTTTTGGAATGAGATAAAAGACAAGAACTGGGTGGCTAATTACGCAAGTAATAAGGAGAATACTTATGCGCACGATAAAGATTTTACTACCACACTTTTCGAAATTGTTTTTGCAGATGAAGATGTGTTCTTTACATACCTAGAAGAAAGATATCTAAATTGGGACGATGATCAGGTTTTAATTTTAACAACCCTACAAAGATTGTTAAAGGATTTGAAGCCAACTCAAATGGGATTTTTGCCACAAAAACACAAGGATGAAGAGGAAGATTTGAAGTTTTTAAAAGATTTATTCGACCGCTATATCCAAGATGAAGCAGAAATCACCGACCTTATAACGGCACGTACAAAAAATTGGGACGAAGATAGAATTGCCTTAGTAGACATGATTTTGATGAAGATGGCCTTGTGTGAGTTGTTATATTTTCCTTACATTCCAGTTAAGGTTAGTATAAACGAATACCTCGAATTGGCTAAGTTGTATAGCACGCCGCAAAGTCATAGTTTTATCAATGGAATATTAGATAAAACACAGTCTGAATTAAAGAAGCTAAATAAAATAGAAAAATTAGGACGAGGATTAGTTGATTAATAAGTATTATATGAAAAATTTGCTCCTTATTTGTTTTAGTTTGATAAGCCTATTTGCCTGCCAAAATGAAGGCAAAAAAAAGGCAGGTAGTGATGTTGTGAGTAATCCGGTAACAGCAGAAAATCCTAATGCGGATTTAAACGCAAATGCTCCCATTTTAAGTTTTGAGGAGAATGTTCACGACTTTGGAAAGCTAGTAGACGGAGAAGTAGTAACCTATAAGTTTAAGTTTAAGAATACTGGAAATGCAGATTTAATTATTTCCAATGCAAGTGCGAGCTGTGGTTGTACTATCCCAAATTATCCTAAAGCACCCATTGCCCCGGGCGAAGAAGGTGCTATTGATGTTCAATTTAACAGTAGTGGTAAGGTTGGGGTTTTTGATAAAAACGTAACCATTACAGCCAATACAGTTCCAACCGACATATTTTTGGTTATTAAGGGTGAAGTAACAAATAAAAAATAAATATATAAACGATATGATCATGCAAATTTTATTGATGGCTCCTCCATCAGCAGCTGGACAAGGTGGTAGTCCACTAATGCAATTTCTTCCATTGATTTTGATTTTTGTAGTGTTTTACTTTTTCATGATTTATCCGCAAATGAAAAAGACCAAAGCACAAAAGAAATTTAGAGAAGAACTAGCTAAGGGAACTAAGATTATTACTATTGGTGGTGTTCATGCACGCATCCTAGAGGTAGCAGAAAATTCTTTCTTGATAGAAAGTGAAGGTACTAAACTGCGCATAGATAAAACGGCTGTTTCTATGGAAGCTTCGCAGGCGCTAAACAAACCTGCAGAAGAAAAGAAATAAGTACCCCTTAAATCACCATATTTGTATTTGGTTAAGTTAACCATTTTATTTTGAAACAAATAGGGATAACTGGGAATATTGGTTCAGGAAAAACTACTGCTGCGTGCATATTTGCCGCCTTGGGCATACCTGTGTATGATGCAGACAGCAGGGCAAAGACTGTAATGACAGATGATGCCTTGTTAAAAGACCAATTAACACAGCATTTTGGTGCTGAAACCTATCATGTAGATGGCTCCTTAAATAGAAATTATTTAGCCAACTTGGTGTTTAATAATCAAGCTAATTTAGAACTTCTCAATAGCTTGGTGCATCCTGCCGTTTTTGCAGATTATGAGATTTGGGTAGAAGCCCAAAACGCGCCTTATGTTTTAAAGGAAGCGGCTTTGCTTTACGAAAGTGGTTCGTACAAAAAATTAGATAAGATTATTTTAGTTACCTGTCCACAAGATATACGTTTGCAAAGAAGCATGGCTAGAGATGGCGCCAGCAAAGAAGCCATACTTGCCAGGATGGCCAAGCAAATGGCAGAAGAAGAAAAGCAAATGCGTGCTGATTTTATACTTAAAAATGATGGCTTAGAATTGCTCATTCCACAAGTAATGAGCTTGCATCAAACCTTGCTTCAATTGCGGTAAAAGTGGATTACGATGTCTTGGAAATCACCCTGATTTCTGTAGTTCGTTTTCATATTGTATTCAAAACCTAAACCTTCAAATACGTTTAACCAATTAGAAAATTTCGAAGGTTCACCTTCCATTTTATGGTGGTATTCCATAATAAGTTGTTCAATATTAGCAAATGAGGCTGCATGATTTTCTAAGTCTTCCAATACCAGCCATTCTGCACCTTCAATATCAATTTTCACCAAGTTGGCTTTGGTGGTTAAGAAGTCACTTAATAATACAGTTTCAATTTGAAGTTCTCTTGAACCACCTCTATCTGCTTTTATTGATGCCAATAAGGTTCCCTTGTCTTCATTTACAAAAAACGAGATGCCATTGGTATTAGCCGAAACTGCTTTATTGTGCAATGTTACCTGTTTCAATTGGTTTGCTTCTACATTCTTTTTTAAAAGCGAATACGCATCTGGATTGGGTTCAAAAGCTATAATTTCTGCTTGCGGATAAAAATATTTTAAAAAGAAAATAGACATTCCAATATTGGCGCCACAATCAATTATTCTGGGCTGCGAGGTGTCGGATTTAAATAGATAATCGCGGGTTAAAAAGATTTCTCTGAAGAGAAAAAGTAGGGTGGTATAATCATAGGCATGTATCTTAAATCCAAAAATATTGGCGCTAATAACTTCATTGCTCCTGCCTCCAATTTCCTTAAAACGTAAGTACAAAAGTACTTTAAAAATATGCCATCTTTCCTTTTTAGAATAGGCTATTGCATCCATGGCTTCAAACCAATGTCTTACGGCCGATAGCGGCAATTTGAGGTAGTTGAATAATCTCATGCTTATTCTATTTTGAGTTTTGCAAATTTAAGTACCAATACTTTTCTCCCATGCTCGGTAAAGTCAATAGTTGCTTTTCTGTTATCTGCTGTTCCTTCTATTAAGTTTACTTCTCCTCTTCCAAATCTTTGGTGTGAAACCTTATCTCCTGCTTTTAAATGCGTAGTATCGTCAGGTGTAAAATTAGGGTCTGCTGGAGGTGCTGCAGCTGGCTTTGGTGCAGCTTTGGATAGGGTTAATGCTTTTTTAGGTAAACCACTCATGGTGCCTGTGCTTGTAGGTGAATCCCAAGATTGTTTGCCAGCAAATAAATTTTCGAAATGCAAAAATTGCGGATCAATTTCTTGAAGAAATCTACTAGGTTCACTATTTACAATGGTGCCAAATTTAAATCTGCTTGTTGCAAAACTTAGGGTTAATTGTTTCATAGCTCTTGTGATGGCTACATAAAATAAGCGCCTTTCTTCTTCTAAATCTTGGCGGCTATTTAAAGCCATTTGCGATGGAAATAAATTCTCTTCCAAACCAACTACATAAACATATTTATACTCTAATCCTTTAGCCGAGTGGATGGTCATTAAGCTTACATGATCTTGGTTTTGGTCTTTATCTTTGTCATCATTTGTAAGCAATGCCACATCTGCCATAAAATCTTCTAAGGTGCGCACTTTAACTACACCATCTTCATCTATTATTTCTTCTATGCTAAATTCTTTGATACCATTTAAAAGCTCTTCGGTGTTTTCATAACGGGCAATACCCTCTACAGTTTTGTCTTCATAGAGCGCTTTTAAAACACCACTTTGTTTGGCAATATGCATGGCAACATCATAGGCATTCCTATTGGTAAGCGTTTGAAAGCTCTTAATCATGGTTACAAAATCATCTATGTGACCCATGTTTTTGAACCCAAGTTGCCCAGATTTTTCCATTACTTGCCATAAGCTAGCTTGCAATTGGTTGGCAGCCAACATCAGTTTTTCTAAGGTAGTTTTGCCAATGCCTCTGGTTGGGTAATTGATAACTCTACGCAAAGCTTCTTCATCGTTTGGATTAATTACCACCCTAAAGTAAGCCAATAAATCTTTTACCTCTTTGCGTTGGTAAAATGATTGTCCGCCATAAATTTTATAAGGAATATTAATTTTCCTTAAGGCTTCCTCCATGGCTCTACTTTGTGCATTGGTGCGGTATAGAATTGCAAAGTCTTTGTGTAGTAACTGCCTATTCATTTTCTCCGAGAAGATGGAAGAAGCTACCATTTTTCCTTCTTCATTATCAGTTAAGGCTCTAAAGACTTTAATCCGCTCTCCTGTTTCGTTATCTGTCCAAACTTTTTTAGCAATCTGTTCTTTGTTTTTTTGAATAATAGAACTTGCTGCATTAACAATGTTTTGGGTGCTTCTGTAATTCTGTTCTAGCTTAAAAATTTTAACATCTGAATAATCTTTTTGAAAGCCCAAGATGTTCCTAATATTGGCTCCTCTAAATGCATAAATACTTTGGGCATCATCTCCAACAACGGCAATATTTTCGTGCACCGCTGCTAGCTTTTTCAAAATCATGTATTGCGCATGATTGGTATCCTGAAACTCATCTACCATGATGTATTTAAACTGGTGTTGATACTTGTGCAATACATCTAAATGTTTGTGAAATAGTCGGAAGGTATTTACCAATAAATCATCAAAATCCATTGCTCCAGCTCTAAAGCAGCGTTCTTGGTATACTTTAAAAATATGCGCAAATCTTGGTCTGCCACTGCTATTGTCTTGCTCTGTAAGCTCTGAGTTTTGGATGTACTCATCTGCAGTAACCAAAGAGTTTTTGGCCGATGATATTCTTCCAAGTATCATAGAAGGTTTATATACCTTATCGTCTAATTTATTCTCGTTGAGAATTGTTTTGATAAGACTTTTACTGTCATCAGAATCATAAATAGTGAAGTTTTTTGGATAGCCTAATCTTTCACTTTCTGCTCTTAGGATTCTTGCAAAAATGCTATGAAAAGTCCCCATCCAAAGGTTTCTGCCTTCCGAGCCAACTGCTTCGGTAACGCGGTGACGCATTTCTTTTGCGGCTTTATTGGTAAAAGTTAAGGCAAGTATTTGAAAGGCGTCTGCACCATGCTTCAACATGTGTACAATTCTATAAGTAAGAACCCGGGTTTTGCCAGAACCAGCACCGGCAATAATCATCACTGGTCCGTCTATCTGTTCAACTGCTGCGCGCTGCGCTGGGTTTAAGGTTGCTAAATAATCCACGCTACGAAAGTATGTTTTCTTGTCCGTAGCTTGTCCTTAATATTTCAACACTTAATGGTTAAGTACCTGACCTAATTCTGTAATAGTCAATTTTTGTGCAAGGGGCTCAAAGGCTTGGTTCAACAAAAAAATTAAAGCAAAAGGCACAATGAGTGCGCCGTAAACTGCATAGATTAAATATTTTCTGAAGTTTTTCAATACTTTGTTATTAGATACATACAAATTTACAGCCTCTTGTTTACTTAAGTGCGACATGTAATTCGCTCTTTTACACATCTTAAGAATAGAATTGCATTTTATTGGACAAACAAAATTTGAAATTCAATAGATTTGGACAAAATTAAAAGTATATGTCGGCTAACTATTTAAACGAACATAAAGAACGTTTCCTAAACGAACTATTCGAATTACTGCGAATTCCTTCTATTAGTGCAGATTCTGCCTATAAAAATGAGGTGGTTAAAGCGGCTGAGTTTATCAAAGAAAAATTGGTAAAAGCTGGTGCAGATGCCGTTGAAATTTGCCCAACTGCTGGCCATCCAATTGTTTATGGAGAAAAAATAATTGACCCTAACTTACCTACAGTTCTAGTGTATGGGCACTATGACGTGCAACCTGCTGTTCCATTAGAATTATGGGATACTCCTCCGTTTGAACCGCAAGTGCGTAAAACGGCCATTCATCCAGATGGAGCCATTTTTGCTCGCGGTGCCTGCGATGATAAGGGTCAGGTTTACATGCATGTTAAAGCCTTTGAAATGATGATGGCAGAAAACACGCTGCCTTGCAATGTGAAGTTTATGATTGAGGGCGAGGAAGAGGTTGGTTCAACCCATTTAGGAAGTTTTTGTATAGCCAATAAAGAAAAGTTAAAGGCAGATGTGGTGCTCATTTCTGATACTTCTATTATGGCAAATGATACGCCAAGTATAGATTGTGGGTTGCGTGGTTTGTCTTATGTAGAAGTTGAAGTTACTGGTCCAAATAGAGATTTACATAGTGGTGTATATGGCGGAGCAGTAGCAAATCCTATTAATATTTTGGCTAAAATGATTGCCAGCATGCACGATGAAAACAACCACATTACTATACCTGGTTTCTATGAAAAAGTGCAAGAACTTTCTACCAAGGAAAGAGAATTGTTAAATATGGCTCCATTCGATTTGGAGGCTTATCAAAAAGATTTAGGCATTGATGCTGTTTGGGGCGAGAATAGTTTTAATGTATTAGAGCGCACAGGTATAAGACCTACACTAGATTGCAATGGTATTTGGGGTGGGTATATTGGCGAAGGAGCTAAAACTGTTTTGCCTTCAAAGGCATTTGCAAAAATTAGCATGCGTTTGGTTCCTAATCAAACCTCAGATGAAATAACGGAACTGTTTAAAAAGCATTTCGAAAGTATTGCGCCTGCTGGTGTTAAAGTAGAGGTTAGACCTCACCATGGTGGCGAACCTGTAGTTACTCCCATAGATTCTAAAGCGTATAAGGCTGCCGAAAAGGCCATGGAAAAAACCTTTGGAAAAATGCCTATTCCTACCAGAGGTGGCGGCAGTATTCCAATTGTGGCCTTGTTTGAAAGAGAGTTGGGGTTGAAATCTGTATTAATGGGCTTTGGCTTAGATAGCGATGCTTTGCATTCTCCTAATGAACATTATGGCCTTTTTAATTACTATAAGGGTATAGAAACCATACCTTATTTCTTCACCTATTTTGCTGAGGCAGAATAATTAACTTTAAGGCAACAAGTTTTTAAACTTTTCGTTAAAGCTAAGTCAAATTATCTAAAGTAGATTTAGATATCTTAGCTTTCCCTTATTTTGCGTACTTCATGAAAAACTGTTGTATTTCTCTTTTTCGTTTTATCTTATTTGTAGCCTTTTTGTGGCCTTGCAATGCCATTGGGCAGCAATATGGTTTTGAATGGATAAGACCTTACATGCCTTATTACAAAATGGGCATTATGCAAAAGGGTATTTACAGGTTAGATTCTACCCGCTTAGCAAATGCTGGTTTAAATGTGGGTAGTTTAAATCCTAACCGCCTTCAATTGTTTAGAGATGGGCAAGAACAAGCCATTTTTGTGAGCGGCGCATCAGATGGCGTGTTGAACCAAACAGATTTTATTGAGTTTTTTGCCGAACCCAACACAGGAAAATTAGATGAAGAGCTGTTTCTAAATAAAGCTGAAGTAGCCCATAGTTTTAAAAGTCAGTTTAGCGATACTGCTGTATATTTTTTAACCTGGTTGCCAGATAGCAGTGCTCAAATTCCGCTGCGCATTAACGATTATTTAGCAAACGATTATGCTTCTTTTTTGCCTGAACCTAATTTTAGAGTGGAACAAATTTGGGCGCCACAAGAAGAATACTATTACGGTACTTTTATTCCTGCAGATCAAAAATATTACCTAAGCGATTATGGCGGGGCAGAAGGTATGATGAGCAGGTTACTGGGTTTAGGGCAGAGCAGAACACAAACTTTTGCAACGCCACAAGCAGCCAGCTCACAAGTGGCAATTTTACAATTTCAAATTATAGGCGCTTCAGATTTTTTTGTAAGTAATCCAAATGCTCCCAATCACCATGTTAGGGTTTATGCAGAAAATGATTTGGCTAACTCACAGTTAATTTTAGATACTACCTTCAGAGGATATGGTCCACAAAAATTTTATAAAACCTTAACGGGTTCATTCTTAACTGCCAACCTAAATTTACGTTTTGAGGTGGTAAATGATTTATCTGTAGGTAGCGATTTTGTTGGCATTTCTTATGTTGTTCTTAACTATGCAAAACAAAGTGTAGCTAGAAATAATTTTGAAGAATTAAATCTTAACAATTCTATTGCTGCAACTAAAACGTATGTGCAATTGGCAAGCTTTGCAGGTAATTCTCCACTAATTTGGGATTATAAAAACAGGCAACGTCATGCAGGTCAGAAAAGTGGCTCCAATGCTCAGTTTTTATTGCCTTATGTTGTTGGTTCAAGACAATTTTATGTGGCAGATGTTGCCAATATTTTACAATTAGGGTTGCTGCAAGCAGTGCAAATGAAACCTATTGTTCCAGCGCAATACCAATACTTAATGGTTTCGCATCCTAAGTTAGGTAACACTGTTCTAGAATATGCAGCCTACAGGGCACAGCAGTTCCAAACCTTGCTAACCTATAGCCCCGATTTATACAATTATTATAGTTACGGATACGAACATCCAATAGCTATAAAAAGGTTTGCTAAGCACCTTTATGAAAAGCAAATTACTAAACCTAAATTTTTGGTGTTAGTAGGCAGAGGCTATCAAAATAATCTACTCACAAACAATCCAGAAAATTACGGTTTGAACCTAGTGCCAGCTATTGGTGTACCTTCTTCTGAGCATTTGTTTAGCAATGGTTTTGTAGGTAATGATGGTGCTCCAGCAATGGCAACCGGAAGGATTCCTGCTGCTACAGAAAATGAACTTAAACAGTATTTAGACAAACTTGTTTTTTATGAAACCAGAACCGATAGCATTGCTTTATGGCGTAAAAGTTATTTGCATTTAAGTGGTGGTTCTGATGCAGGTGAACAAATTAGTTTTAAAGCGCAATTGCAAGGGTTGGCAAACAAAGTAGTAAAAGTTCCAATTGGAGCTAGTGTTTTTCCGTATTCTAAAACTACCAATGGGCCAACAGAAAGTAAGCTTAAAGAAACACTTATCCAACACCAGAACGATGGGTTAAACATGCTTACCTTTTATGGACATGGTTCATTAACTGTGCTAGATATGGACTTTGGCGGTATTCAAGATTTAGCTCCAACCAATAAACCTGCCTTTTATTATTTTAATGGTTGTAATATTGGTAACGCCAACGATGTAGACCCTTTGGGAACAGGTTTGGTTTATGGGAAAGATTTTATTTGCGCTGCTAACAAAGGCGCAATTGGTTGGTTAGCGCATTCAAATTTAACTTTCACCAATCATTTAGAGTACCAAATGAATTTGCTTTACGATCAATTAAGCGGTGCGGGTTATGGTAAACCAATTGGAGAAAATTTAAGAAATGTTCTTAAAACAAGTTCGCTAGGCAACGAACCCTTTGCGCGTTCTCATGCCTTACAACTTATTTTACAAGGAGATCCTGCCTTGGTATTATATGCGCCTGTAAAAAGAGATTATGCCATTCCAACTGCCGGCTTATTTGTGAGTCCGCCCAATGCCACCGTACAAAACGATTCTCTGGCAATAGGTATTATTGTACATAACATGGCTAAGGCTTATGCTAATGATTCGTTAAGTATAGATGTAGAACGCACCAAGCCTGGAAATAGAATTGTTAACTATCCTAGAAAATGGTTTTTTGGGCCACTGCTTACAGATACTTTTTATTTTTGGATACCAGATTTAAGCTTAGACGAAATTGGAACCAATAATTTTAGAGTAAAAATAAATGGAAGCAATAGTTTAGAGGAAAGTAATTTCAATAATAATGCTGCAGATCTTAATTATTTCTTGCCAGGTAGCGGTGTTCAACCCATTTTACCTTATGCTTTTGAAATTGTAAGCACAGATACCATAAGACTTTTTGCTCAAAATAATAACCTGTTGGCTAGTGGTATAGAATATGTATTTGAAGCAGATACAGCAGCAGATTTTTCATCTACTGGAGTATACCATAAAAGTAGTGGAGTTATTAAGGCAGATGCATTGGTTAACTGGCAATTTATTACGCCTAAACAAGATTCTCTTACATGGTTTTGGCGTGTTAAATTAAACCTGCCAGAAAATGAAGGCGGCATTTGGTCGGGTAGGAGTTTAACCTACATAAATGCTCCTTTGCAAGGATGGCACCAAAACAAGTACGCACAATATAAACAAGCTTCTGCAGCTCGCTATATCTTGTTTAAGGATAGTTTAAAGCAATTAGAATTTAGCGATAACGAATTGGTAATTGGAATGGAAAACAAAAGATGGGATCACCGTAATATGGGGGTTACCACACCTTATCTTTTAAATGAAGGCGTTTTTAATTGTACCTCTCAGGGTACAGTTGTTTTGGTATTTGAACCTTTTCAGGTAGACTGGCCTTATGAGTTGCCCAACTACCCATTTAATTGTGCTTATGTGCAAGCCAATAAGAATAGGCAAAGCAATAGGTATTACGCCTTTGATACCCGTCTCTTAAGTGGTGAACAAGAACTACAAGCCTTAATAGATTCCATTCCACAAGGATATATGGTGGCTATGTTTAGTAGGTATGCAAGTAATGTGTACAATTGGCAAAGTGCTACCAAAAATATTTTTGCAAAAGTGGGTGCTGTTAAACCGCAAACCATTACCAGTAATAATACGGCTTGGTTGGTAATTGGCAAAAAGGGTGAAGCTCCAGGTATGGCGGCAGAAGACACGGTAACAAACAATGGTTTTTATCCAAACTTGCCTCCAAGGCCAGAAGACCCTCAAGATGAAATGGTAATTTCTGTTCGTAGAAATTTTCTTT
>JBIKKC010000017.1:0-19250 GCA_044360615.1 Bacteroidia bacterium
GTAGATGCCTTCGCTCTAGTCGGATTTATTACAGGGATAATAAGTTTACTTGTGTTACCTTTTATATTTGGGGTAATTGCTATTATATTTAGTTCTATTGGACTTTCAAGAATAATGAAAAACAATTCTAGAGGTAAAGGCTTTGCAATAGCTGGTCTGGTCTTAGGTATTATTGGAGTAATTTGGGCATTAGCTGTAGCAGCAAGTCTTTAATAATTCAAATACAACTAATTTATTATTTTATACACTTAATTTAATAAATATTTGCTTTGTTCAATGCCCGCTGGTAACGGCGGGCATTTTGCGTATGTTGGGCTAAGGTTTCTGCAAAAGAGTGGTATCCACTAAAATCTTCCCTAGCACAGAAAAATAGATACTTGTGCTCTGTATGGTTCAAAACTGCATTTAAACTTACAATAGATGGGATACAAATTGGGCCCGGTGGTAAACCAACATTCATATAAGTATTATAAGGAGAATTTAAAGCAGTATGAACATTGGTAACGCGCCTTATTTCTTTATCATTCCAAGCATAAATAAGTGTTGGATCAGCTTGTAAAGGCATTGCTCTTCTTAATCGGTTTATATAAACACCTGCCACTATTGGCATTTCATCTGCTTTATTTGTTTCCTTTTGTACAATAGAAGCTAAAATACTCACCTGCGTAGGACTTAATCCCAAGTTCAAGGCCTTTGCCAACCGCGCTTGCGTCCAGAATTTCTGATACTCCTGTTGCATGCGAATGATAAAATCTTTAGCAGAGATATTCCAATAAAAATTATACGTATTTGGAATAAACATACAAAGCACCGTATTGGTATCAAAACCTAATTTCCTTACAAATCCCGTATCGTTTAATAAATGTAATAAGATAGTACTATCAGCTTCCAAATGCCTGCCCACAAAAGAGGTAAAATCTTGTTTACGTTCTGCATAATTAAAAACTAGATTTAATGGTTCTTGCCTCCCTTTAATCATCATACTTAGCAGTTGGAAATTTGTCATACCCTTAACCAATTTATACCTGCCAGGCTTCATCTTCTCTTGTAGTTTCAGCAGTTGACCCAATCTTTCAAAGGATTCTATATTTTCTAAATATCTGCCATTTTTTAATTGGTTAATTAACCTATTGTAGTTTTTACTAGAACTTACAGTTACAAATGCAGCATTCTCATTTTCATATTTCAAGCTAACATTGGCAGAAAAAACATCTGAGTAAATTCTGAATGCCGCCAATGCTATTAATAAAAGAATAACAGCATAAACAATTTTAAAATTGCCAGTAGTTGTATTAATCCCTAACTTAGAAAATTGTTTTTGCATAATAAATCAATCGTCTTTTTTGCCTTTCGAATTACGTTTATTTAGTATAGCCTTGCACACTTACTTCTTTAAAGTCATCAACAAATTCTTAACGTCTGTATTGTTTGGATCTTTTATAAGAATTTGCTTTAAGTCTTGGCTAGCTTCCCTGTCTTTGCCTTGCATATGGTAAATAGCAGCTCTATTTAATAAGGCTTGAGCCATATCTGGGTCTAATTGTAAGGCTTTATTGTAACAAGTTATAGCATACACTTGATTACCATCTTGCAAACTAGCAAATCCTAAATTAACCCAAGGTTCTGCCTGTTTGGGCTGCAGGGTCAAACTTTCTTTTAATAATTGAGCCCCTTCTGAATTTCTGCCTAATTGGATAAGCAATACGCCCTTTTTATTTTTCCATTCCAAATTACGTGGCGCTAAAGTTAAACTCTGATTGTAATAAGTTAATGCCTCTTCAATCCTTCCCACATTTTGCAAACCTTGGCCAATTCTGTAGCTCGTCCAGGCATCTTTTAGCTTGGCTGCTGCATATTCTTCCTTACTTATAAGAGAACTTAGTTTTTGCCATTCTTGGTTCAAGTATAATAAATGAACCCACAAATCTATCGACATACCTGCGCCTTTTAATTGGCTTAAATACCACTTTGAAGAATCTAAACTTTGGCTTTCCCCTTCAAACTTTTCGTAATAATTTAAGTAGGCATTTGCCCTACTTTCTGTTGAGGTGGTAGATGCATTTACACAATACAAGCCTTGGTACTCTCTTATCCTAGCCAACTCCGATTTATTTGCTGGCTTGGCAATTTTATGGTCGTGAACCGTTACATGTGGTATATCTACCGAACCACTTCTAGGCATATGGCAAGCCACACAATTGTTATTCTGTAAGGCTATATTTTTAGGGATGTCTTTGCAGGCATTATCTCCATGACACTTTAAGCAAGCATTGTTAAATATTTGTTTACCGGTAACTTTAACGCTTACATGCGGATTATGACAATTGATACAAGTTAAACTTAATTGCTCAAACCCCTTCGTATTACTTGGGCTACTTTGTTTATTAGAATTAATAAAGCATTTACTTAACTGCAATCGCTGCGCATGCGAGGCCATTATAAATTCATCATCTCTGCCTTTAAATTTAGGCATAAATACTTCCATATAATTGCTCAACACCATACCTGGTTTAAAATCTGTAAACTTTTTACCTTCTTTTAAAATGGTATTTCCTTGTAAATGGCATCGCTGACAAACATCTATTTGCCTTTCCCAAGATAATTTGCGCGGGTTTACAATGGTATAATCAATTTCATTTGCAGTATCTACCACTATTCCTTTAAGCTTTTCTTGCACGTGTAAGGAACCTGGGCCATGACAACGCTCACAATCTATGCCGTCTGGTATAGAAACAAATTTGTTTAATGAACCTTCTTCCAATTTTGGCATTGCATTATGGCAACTCATGCATTCCATTTCAATGGCTCTGCTAAACCTTACATTTCTGCCATTTTCAAAGCCAGGAGGCAAATCCCATTTACCTTGCTGAGCGTACCACGTTAAAGGCATTTGGTAAAGATATCCGTTAATTTGAGTTAAATGGCTGTTGGTATGTTGGCCTGAACCAATAATATAATCTACACGCTCTGTTCTTTGATAAACAGTATCCTTACCTTTAAGTCTAAATTCTTTAATAAACATTGAATCGCCTATCCATAAAGGCAAATAGTAGAAATCTAATTGCTTATCGTATAAGGCTTGATGTCCAAAACGAGCAGCAGATTTAAGCTTACTTGCCACCCCAAAAGACTTACCCATACCCGTTTCTATAAAGGTATTATAAATCTCAGAATGGCATGCACGACATTGTTGTTTACCTACATAAGTAACACTATCGTGGTGGTTTAAATAAGGCGAATCATTACTAGTGTTTGCAGGATTTTGGCAATAGATACTAAACAAACAAATTCCGAGTAATAAAAATAAAAAAGGAATAAGTTGCTTTAACAAGCGCATAAGTTTTAATTAATCATGAACCTCATTTTGCCAAGCAACCATTCCACCCAACAAATTTCTCACATTGCTAAATCCTTCGCTCATGAGGTACAATTTAGCATTGTTGCTTCTTGCACCACTGCGGCAATGCACAATAATTTCTTCATTTTTAAGCTCTGCTAATTCTTCCAATTTACCAGGTAAAGTGCCTAATGGAATAAGCGTTGCACCAATATTAAACTCTTCATATTCGTACGGTTCACGTACATCAATAAGGTGCAGCTTTTCGCCTTTTAGCATGCGTTCGTGTAGTTCGGATACGTTAATGTCTGCCATAATTTATTCTTCTATAATTATTTTCTTAGTAACAATCTCACCGCTCTTAAGGTTTTCAAAAACCACAATATAGAATCCAGCTTGCAAAGCAGGTACTAAATACTGATTTCCATCAAGACTTAAATTTCCAATTAATCTTCCATTTAAATCGTACAACTTACAACTATAATTCTGCGGATTTTCTAAAGTAGTAGTAAAACTATGTTTAAGTGGATTGGGATAAATACCAATATCTTGACGTGCAGCAATTGGTTCAATAATTTCAGGATTGCTAGTAGCAGAGCCTAAGAATTTCCCCATGATCGGCCGCATCATTAGTGCACCATCTGTTTCGGAGGCATACCAGCGACCATCCATCTTATAAGCCATATTTGGATTAACACCAAAACGATAATTTTTATCAAGTCCAATATTTACCACAAAAGCATTTACCTGATCCCAACCAATGTAAAAGGAATCTGAAACAGCTACGGCTTTAGGAAAACGATAAGAGGTAAATCCGTTAATCGTGTTTGTATAGGTTGGAGAAATTTGCTCTAAACTCCATAACACCTCATCGCTTGTAGCTGGTTGACCCAAAGGCGAAATGCGCTTCCATATTTTCAAGTTAAACCTTTGGGTGCTTACATTTTGCTCACTTCTATTGTAATAAACATATAAGCCTACAATAGAATCTGGCTGCTCTAAATAATACTTTAAACAGCCACCTACATTGGTTTTTAATTGAACACCATAACCACCTTCTGCAGTTCCATCATCGTAGGCAAAATAATTACTAAAAATATTTTTAACCGTAAAGTTATCATTTGTAGGAACATTGTCTAAGGCAGTTCCACTTACTTTAACCTTATAGCGGGTTTCAAAAACCAAGCTATCAGAACTCACCGTTGTAGCAAAATCAAAAGGTTTATTAATTAATAAATTGGTATCAGCAAAAGCTGGTAAAGAACCAATAATTTGTATAAATTTATCAAGCGTATCTCCTTCAGGCCTTAGCACACTTCTAAAATAATCTATTGCATAAGGTTGGTTATCGTGGTTCTTAACGCGAAGCGCATTTGGCGTATTTCTATATCTACTTTTATTTAATTGATAATGGTTCCAAGGCATTTGGCTGTAAGGACCTAAAAATATAGCGGGCGCATTGGTTAAGGCAATATCCTTTATAGGGTCTTGCAGTTTTCTTCCTTTGTTAAAACGAACATAATCTACATGCCATTGACTCACATTACCTGTTAGGCTCCCTCTGTTCTTAATTCTAAACTGAAAATCATCATGAAAAAACTTGGGATTAGTTAAGGCTACCCCAAAATAATGAAACTTAAAAAATAGGGAATCTTCACCAGAAAACATTTTGAGGATAATAAATGAATCTGGGTCAAATCTTGAACCCCTCGCCTCAATTATTAAGGAATCATCCTGAAAATATTGGTTATTCAAACCCTGCGGTTCATATTGAAAATAAAAGCTAAGGATTACAGAATCTGCAGGCCCCAATCCACTTAAATTCATACTCCTAGAAGTTAATTTATCGCAAATACCTTTTATGGCAAAGGTGGAATATGGCACTCCATTTTCATTTAACCCGTCAAAAGTTGCCACGTTAACACTAGGAGCCCTTACCGGAAAATCATTGTTAATGTAAACATCTTTATCTACCCATCTATTTTTATCTGGAATCACTCTACTGTCCGAGAAATCATCAAACAAGGGTAACTCTATTCTTCTGATAAGCTTAATTCCACTGATGTACCAAAAGGCTTGATTTGAGCTGGCTCTTTGCGTTTTAATGGTAAATCTAGGTTGAAAAAACGCATGCCTATTTCTTCCAAAGTTTACATTAAAATTTTGATTGATTAAGCCAGAACCCATATTACCTGAAAAGGCACATACCCTTACCCAATTACCAAGATTATTTTTAAACTCAACAATTAACGAATCTTGGGGCAGATTAGCCATGGAAGGCATGCAGGAAAACGAAAAGAAAATAGAGTCAGAGGCTGCATACTGAATTATATTCATGGGATGCATGTAAAGCGTGTCGCAACCTCCATAACTGTTATCTGCATTTTGGTAAACTGCTTTATTTGCATCAAGGGCATCTAATTTTACCATATTACCCCACGGATACCCAGCAACCTTTCCAGTTGTTATCCATACATCGGGGGCGGCAAACCTTGCTTTTAAAGGTATAGAATCTGGCACTTCATACGACCTAAAATTTTCATGAATTCCCAACATGGGCTTACTGGCCAATACCAGTTTACTCATTAAAAAACTTTGTGTATTTCCAGCACTTGAATTATCGGTAAACAAAGAGAATTTTAATGCAAACGCAGCAGATTGAAAAGTAGCTAAAGGCAAATTAAAGGTAACCTCTCGCCAATTGAGTTGGTTGGGCACTGATTTCCAAAGCTCCACCCATTGGCCAAAAACATCTTTACCAAACAGCACCAAAGAATCTCCAGTACCAGCAGTGCTCCCTTGAGCATAACTAAAACTAACAAAGATTTCGCCAGTCTCACCTGTAAGGTTCATATCCCAGGAGATTAACTCATCTTGGGTATTTCCTAAACCATACGGATTGCCATTTACATCTAAAGCATTAAATATAGCCGTTCTATTAAGCACAGCAACTTGAGAAGGCAACCATTGTAATGTATCGGGAGCACCATTTCTAGTAAACAAATCTATCAATGGAAAACGACCTTTACTTGTCTTATTCAATTGCTTAATTTGAGTTGGTTTATGAGTAAGGTTGTTTAATTTCCTAATAGGAACAACAACCTCTTGGCCAAAAATAATCTGGAAGTTAAGCAGTAAAGCAATTATGAATAAGAATACTTTTTGCATGTATTAAGGTATAGAAAGATAAATATCTATAATTTCACCGCTTTTAATAGTTGCGCCTTCAGTGTATGCCGGACTTTGATTTTTCACAACCGCTTTGGTGCTGTCTTTAACAGGACCATCATAGATTACACTACCCAAAACTAACAAGGAAGAATTTAGCACCTGTGTAGCATCTCTTAAGGTTAAACCTGTAAGATTAGGAATATCAACCAAAGTGCCTCCACTCCCATCTCCAACTATCAAATCAATAGTAGCTCCCTTTGGCACCTTCATATTGGGTTGAACACTACTACCATTCCACAATTGATCTAGCACTGCATTTTGAGCAATGTCTGGCTTATAGGTAACAGTGCCCAATTTTAATCCAAAAGAGTTGAGAACCGTTTGTGCGTAAGTTAAAGAACTATTCATCAAATTTGGCATTTGTATAGTAGCCTGAGCATCAGAATTAATACTTAAATAGATGATTCTACCTTCCTTAACTTTAGAGTTGGGTGCAGGATTTTGCTCTACTACAGCCAACTTAGGCACGTTCTCCATAAAAACCGTATCGGTAATGATATACCGCAATTTTTTCTGCTGCAACACAGAGGCAGCAGCATCTATTTTCAACCCCTTTAAATTGGGTAAGGTGAGCGATTCACCATGTCGAGTAAATGAATTAAGAGCTATTGCTGCCCCCCAGGCAAGCAAAAATAGGATGGTCCCAATAACTAGGACATTTAAAAACAATGCTTTGAGAAATCTCACGGTTGCAAAATATTGATATTTTAAGAGAGTACAAAGCTATGTTTACCGAATATTCTCTTTAAAAGATATAACTACAATTACCCTCACTTTATTTGCCAACATAAACATCATCGGAGGCTTGCCCGTGATTATCAGCATAAAAAACAATCAAAAATATTTAGACAGCGGCAAAGCTACCCTCACTGCTGGTGAATTAACGATAGCATTTTTACTAGTTGGCGAAAATTTTAATTAAGCTTGCCCTGTTGGACCACCAAATCCCATCGGGAAAGGAGGCATAGAATCATTCATGCTAATGGTTCCGTTTTGATCCTCAAACTTATTGATATTATCGCTTAAAGCCATTAATAAACGCTTGGCATGATCTGGCGTTAAGACAATTCTCGACTTCACCTTAGCCTTTGGCACACCCGGCATTACACGTACAAAATCAATAACAAACTCGCTATTGGAATGTGTAATGATGGCTAAATTTGAATAAATTCCTTCAGCCATTTCTTCGCTGAGTTCTATTTGTAATTGGTTGGGATTGTTTTCTTCTTGCATGAGGCAAAGGTATTAATGTTTTTGTAATAAAAAGGCTTGTTTTAGCACACGCTCTCTTGTGGAGGCCAACAGAAATTCTGGCGTTAATAGCGTAACTTGGTAAGTTTTATAAATGGCTACCGTATCTAAATCATGAATCTGCTTTTCTTGTAACTCCTTCCACGATTCTTGTGTACAAACTACTAAAGTTCCTGCCGCACAATTGGCAACCCCTGCAGAATCTGATAAAGGAATGCGCTGTTGGGTATAGAAACCAAGACTTCTGTCGTAAACTCCAAAACGTATCACTTTTTTACCTTCGCTTAGAGTTGTATTTATATAATTAGCCATTTGCGAACTAAATTGATACTTCAACAAATTAGGATAAAAATAAATTCCCAACATAAAACCAAAAGCAATAAAGGCAAACACATGCGGCACATACCAATTGATATGAATTTTCGTGTAAGTATATCTTATGTAAAAGAAAGCCGCCACAAGCAGTAAAAAAATAAAAACTTGCCAAGCATTGGGTTCAAAAAAGAAAACAAAAGCAATACCAACCGCCGCTAATAACAGAACCGATACAACAGTTTGAAACCCCCTAACCCATTTAAAAAAGACCTTATTCACTGGCAAAACATGAATCATGAAATGTGCAGTAATAAGCGCCGCAAATGGAAAAAGCGGAAACACATAATGGGGTAATTTAAACTTAGACATCGACAAGGCTACCAAAGGAAAAATGAAACCAGTTAAAGTAAAAAACTCTTCCTTAGGATCAAACCATTTTCTGTGCACATAAACATACCACAACCTAAAACCAAAAGCCAATAAAAAAAGTATGAACCAAGGTTGCATATCCCAAGCCATAGTATCAAAAAAATAATTCCATGGCGCATTGTTACTCCAATAAATATCTCCTGTAATTCGCCCAAAACTTTGCGTGTAAAAAAAGAACAAAATGCCAGAAGGCCCCTTTAATCCATACACCTCTTTTTCGGGATGCAAATCAAATTGCACATACAAACCATATAACATTGGACTTAACAGCACACCCACTAGTAACAAAACCAATATCCATTGCCATTTAAAAATGCTCTTCCACTCACGCAAAATAAGCCAATGGCCGCCCACAGCCGCCAAAATAATAATTAAACCAATGGGCCCTTTAGACATTAGTGCAAATGCAATTCCAACTGCCGACCCCAATAGATAATACCAATGATGGAATCTTACATAAGCAAGCATTTGCCAAACCGCAAAAACAATAAACCCACTTAAAATACCATCTGTTCTAACATCATTGCTCATCAAAAACCAAGCATTAGAAGCGGCTAATAACAAAGCGGCTAAAGCAGAAGTATGTTCGTCATAATAGAGTCGACCTAACCTATACAAACTAAAAACACCCAAAATTAAAATAAGTACTGCAGGTAATTTGTAAGCAATATTATTCACTCCAAAAAGCTTCATAGAAGCAGCACTTAACCAAAATAACAAAGGAGGCTTATCAAGGTAATCTGCACCTTGGTCATACACCTCTAAATAACTATTTTTTTGAAGCATTTCTTTGGCAATACTGGCATACTGTGCGGCATCAATTTCCATAACATCAATAGGCAAATTGACAGCATAAACCAAAGCCACCAAAACAAACAACAAGCTAGATTTCCAATTCATCTTAAAGTTTTATACAAACATTTTTAGGTTCAGTAAAAAACCTTAAAGCCTCCCAGCCACCTTCTCTTCCAACACCACTTTGTTTCATCCCACCAAAGGGAGTTCTTAGGTCGCGCAACAACCAACAATTTATCCAAACAATACCACTTTTAACTAAGCCTGCCACACGATGGGCTCTTGTTAAATTTTCTGTAAATAAGATACAAGCTAAACCATAATTAGTGCTATTGGCTAAGGCTATTACCTCTTCTTCACTTACAAATGATTGTAAAGAAACTACAGGCCCAAATATTTCTTCTTGGTTCGTTCTGCAGGTTTCTGTTAAGCCTTCAATCACTGTTGGTTCAATAAAATAACCTTCTTCACATCTTCCTTCAACCTTAACACTATTTCCTCCAGTTATAATTTTTCCTCCTTCTGTTTGAGCCAACTCTATATAGCTCATAATTTTATCGAAATGTAATTTGGAAGCTATGGCACCCACTTTGGTATCTGCCAATAATGGATCTCCCACTTTTAACCTTTTTACTTCTTCAATATAAGCCGCTTTGAACCTATCATAAATACTTGCTTCAATATAGATTCTTGAACCACATAAACATATTTCTCCTTGGTTGGTAAAAGAGGCTCTTACACTTTCCTTAACAGTTTTTTCAAAATCGCAATCTGCAAAAATGATCATAGGATTTTTACCTCCCAATTCTAAAGACAGCTTCTTAAACAAAGGTGCCGCTACTCTTGCAATTTCCGCCCCAGTTTTGGTTCCACCGGTAAAAGATATAACGGGTATTTGAGGATGCACACTAAGTGCCGCGCCAACTTTAGGTCCAAGACCATGCACAATATTTAACACTCCTTTTGGCAAACCCGCCTCAATGCAAATCTTACTAAACAAGTAGGCCGTCATTGGTGTAACCTCCGAAGGTTTTGCCACTACACAATTGCCTGCAGCCAAAGCAGGTGCTATCTTCCAAGTAAATAAATACAAAGGTAAATTCCACGGACTAATACAAGCCACTACTCCAATAGGCGTTCTTAAAGTATAATTAAGTGCGTGGTTACCCATAGGATGTGCTTCAGAAGCAAAATGCTCTATGGCTGTTGCAAAAAAATGAATGTTTGCTTGAGCTCTGGGTATTTCACCGTTCTTAGCTAACCACAAGGGTTTCCCTTGGTCTATACTTTCTGCTAAGGCCAATGCATCTAAATTCTTTTCTATTAAATGGGCAATACGCAGCATAACTTTGCTTCTATCGCTTGCCGACATATTACTCCAAATTGGAAATGCCGCATGGGCTGCCTCAGTTGCCAGTGCAACATCACGTTCATCACTATCGGCACAAAGGCTATAAACTTTGCCTGTAGATGGGTCAATATTTTCTAAATAGGTATCAGAAACGGGTTGAACCAACTCGCCATTTATGTAATTTAAAATCTTTTGCATGGCTCAAACCTACTCATTACAAAACATTTCACAAAAATTTACTCGCTTTTTAAACCTTTTACACTTACCTTTATCTTACTAAAAATTTAAACCCTATGGGAAAATTATCTAGAAAAGCATTTCTAGCCCAAGCAGCTAGTGAAGCTTTAAGCGAGAAACAAACGCTTCAGGAATATCCTTATGTAGACCCTTCCAATAAAGAATTACCCCGAAACCTTAAGAAAACCAGCACAGGCATTGGCGCTTATACGGGCACCTTTGGCGATGCACAATTGTTACATCTGTTAAGAAGAACTTTATTTGGCGTAACCAAAGCTAACCTTGATTTCTTTAGAGGTAAGACCCTAACCGAATGCGTAAATATTTTACTCACGCTGCCGCCAAATCCTCCTCCTCCTCCTCTAAATAATTATGGTAATAATCCAAATCAAAATGACCCAGCGGTACCTTTTGGTCAAACATGGGTAAATGCTGCCGGAAATCCAATCTTAGAAGGAGCTAGAGTTAATTCCTTCAAGGCTTGGTGGGCTGGCCTTATGTTGAACCAAGATAGAAGTATAAGAGAAAAAATGACGCTCTTTTGGCACAACCATTTTAGTACCGAAACATTTACGGTTCAAGACTCTAGGTTTATTTATAAACACCATGCTTTATTGAGGCAAAATTGTTTAGGCAACTTTAAAGAACTGGTAAAACAAATTACCATTGACCCTTCCATGTTAAGTTATCTCAATGGAGATCAAAATACCAAAACAGCACCAGATGAAAACTATGCAAGGGAGCTACAAGAATTGTTTACAGTTGGTAAAGACTTGCCCATACATTATACCGAAGAAGATGTGAAGCAAGCTGCTAAAGTGCTTACAGGCTGGAGAACCAACCGAACCACCATCTCATCATTCTTCGATAGCACAAAGCATGATACAGGAAACAAAACTTTTTCGGCCTTCTATAACAATACAGTTATAACTGGCAAAACAGGCGCGAATGCAGGTATAGATGAATTAAATGATTTATTAAATATGATTTTCCAGCAACAAGAAGTTGCTAAATATATCGTTAGAAAAATCTACCGCTTTTTCGTTTATTATATCATCGATGAAAGTGTAGAAACCAATGTGATTGTTCCATTAGCCAACGTTTTTAGAAACAACAATTATGATATAAAACCTGTTATTGAAACATTGCTTAAAAGTGAGCATTTTCACGACCCATTAAATAGCGGGTGCATGATTAAAGCACCAATAGATCATGTAATTGGCTTAGCCAGACAAACCAACTTACTATTTCCAGATAATAGCGATATACAAAAGCAGTATAATCATTGGTTGTATATGCAACAATACCCAATCATACTAAATCAAAACATTGGCGATCCACCCAATGTTGCTGGCTGGCCTGCTTATTATGAAGACCCACAATACTATGAAATTTGGATAAACTCTGACACGCTCCCAAAGCGAAATTCTGCTTGTGACTATTTACTTTATGTTGGCTATCAAAGATCGGGTTATAAATTGCTAATTGATACCGTTGCCTTTGCTGAACAGTTTAGCAACCCTAGCAATCCAGATCAATTAATAAGCGATATTATTAAACTAATTTATCCTGCAGATTTAAGTGCAACTACCAAAGCATTCATAAAAACCTCTATTCTACTTTCGGGTCAAACTGGCGACTATCTTTGGACTGACGCTTGGAATGCATATAAAAACAACCCAAGCAATACTATGCTAAAAGATGCAGTAAAAACTAGGTTACAAGCTTTATTAAAATATTTGATGGGACAGGCAGAATATCAATTGTGCTAAAAAGAATACGGATATGAACAGAAAAGAATTTTTAGGAAAATCAATTGCTGCAGGCCTATTGCCAGTGGTAATAAACGGCTTTTCATTACAAGCATTTGCAGATTCGCCTTTAGTTACCTTTTTAGGCAAAGCAGGCAATGAAGACCGCGTATTGGTATTGATACAATTAAATGGTGGTAATGATGGTTTAAATACCATTATTCCGCTAGATCAATACAGCAGGTATTATGCTGCAAGAACAAATATTGCCATACCAGAAAACAAAGTTTTGGGTGTAACAGGCAATCAAACTTTGGGGTTCCATCCAAGCATGACACACATGCGTGCCATGTATGATAGTGGGAAAGTGAGTTTAATTCAGGGAGTAGGTTACCCAAATCAAGACTTTTCACATTTTAGGTCTACCGATATTTGGTTAACAGGAAGCGATGCAGATGAGAATATTGAAACAGGTTGGATGGGAAGATATCTAGATACCAAATTCCCAGATTTCCCAAAAGGTTATCCTAATACAACCAATCCCGACCCACCCGCCATTCAAATTGGGGCTATGATTTCGCCAGCCTTGCAAGGTGGAAACATGAGTTTAGGAATGAGTATTACTGATCCAACCAATTTCTATCAATTTATTAATGGCACCGTGGATCCAGCTCCGGCAACTCCCATGGGACATGAGCTTACTTTCTTGAGGTTAGTTGCGCAACAAACACAGGCCTATTCTGGAACAATAAAAAGTGCAGCAGACAAGGCAACCAATAAATCAACGTTGTACCCAGCAACTGGTCAAAATACCCTAGCCGACCAATTAAAAATAGTTGCCCGATTAGTGGCAGGAGGTTTAAAAACCAGAGTGTATATGGTAAGTCTGGGCGGCTTTGACACCCATGCCACTCAAGTTGCGGTAGGTTCGCCAGAAACAGGTGCACATGCTACTTTATTGCAACGCGTATCTCAAGCGGTAAACGCCTTTCAAGACGATTTAAAATTATTAGGCATTGAAGAACGTGTATTGGGTATGACCTTTTCTGAATTTGGAAGAAGGATTAAATCAAATGATAGTTTAGGAACAGACCATGGAGCAGCTGCACCTTTATTTGTTTTTGGTGCTAAGGTAAATGGAGGAGTTATTGGTTCAAACCCAATTATACCAGACAACCCAAGCCCTGGAGATAGCTTAACTATGCAACATGATTTTAGATCTATCTATGCAAGTTTGTTAAAAGATTGGTTTGAAGTGAGTGATGCGGATTTAAATACAATTATGATGGGTAGCTTTAATACGCTTCCTATTGTAAACAAAGGAGCTAATTCAGTTTCAGAAAATAGTTTAGAAGCAGAACAATTGCTTAGTAATTTCCCTAACCCAGCTCAAGATGAAACTACTATTCGCTTTAGTTCATTAGGAGGCAATGTTGAAATTCGCTTATTTGACCAATCTGGAAAAGAGTTGCTACTTTTGGCAAATGAAAAGTATAGTTATGGCGCGCATGAGTTAAAGATAAACACAAGTAGTTTGGCGCAAGGCGTTTACTTTTATCAAATGATAAATGGAAATAGAAAAGCCAGCAGAAAGTTAGTAATTACAAATAGGTAAAATCAAATTGCGCTGCTATTTTCTCCTTTAAAATTTCCGAAACTTCTTCAAAGTTAGGTTTAAAACCCAACTCACGCTCCATGCTGGTAACGTCTTTATCATCTATACCACAAGGAACAATATGTTTAAAATAGGAAAGGTCAGTATTCACATTTAGGGCAAATCCATGCATGGTAACCCAACGGCTGCAGCGCACTCCCATAGCGCAAATTTTACGGGCAGAGGGTTTATCAGGCTCCAGCCAAACACCAGTATAACCTTCATACCTGCCGCCTTTTATACCATAATGCGCCAACATTTGAATTACAGATTCTTCTAATAAGCGTAAATATTTATGTATGTCGGTAAAAATCTGCTCAAGGTCTAGAATAGGATAACCAACCAATTGTCCAGGGCCATGGTAAGTTATATCCCCACCTCTATTAATAGGATAATAGGTTGCTTCGGCTTTATTTAGTTCTTCCTCATTCAATAAAAGATTATTCGCATCACCGCTTTTTCCAAGGGTAAATACATGTGGGTGCTGACAAAAAACAAGATGGTGGGCAATGGGAATTGAAGGCGCTAAATTTGAAGTTCGCGCTGCTAATTTTTGCTCAGTTTTTTCTTTAAATAAAACTTCTTGTTTATCCCAAGCCTCTTGATAATCTATGATACCCCAGTTTTGAAAATGTACCGCAACTGGCATATTTATTTGTAGAGATCTTTCAATTCAACGGGTTTAGATTTCTTTTTGCGCATTTTCATATTAAGTATTTCAACCACTACAGCAAATGCCATGGCAAAATAAACATAGCCTTTTAGGTTATAATGCTCGGCCAGATCATGGCTCCAACCTTCTGCCAAAAGCATGATACCAATAACTAATAAAAAGGCCAATGCCAATAGCTTAATACTTGGATGGAAATTGATAAACTTCGAAATATAATTCGCAAAAAACAGCATAATAATCATAGATATAATAACCGCCAAAACCATTATGGGTAAATCTTGAACCAAGCCCACAGCAGTAATAATAGAATCAAAAGAAAAGACAATATCTATGAGAATAACTTGCATTACGACCCTCCAAAATGTTGGGGTAACTTTAGAGCTTGTAACATCTGCATCATCCTCTAGCAACTCAAATATTTCTAAGGTACTTTTATATAAAAGGAATAAACCACCAGATATTAAAATTAGGTCTCTCCAACTAATGGCATGATCTAACAAATAGAAGATTGGCGTGCGGGCCTCATTAACAAGATAGCTAATAAAACCAAGCAATACAATACGAATAAAAAGTGCGAAGAATAAGCCCAACTTACGGGCCGCATTTTGCCTTTCTTTGGGTAACCTTGAGGTTACTAAGGATATAAAAATTACATTATCTATACCCAAAACTATTTCCATCACGGTTAAGGTAATAAGAGAAAACCATGAAGATGCTTTGCCAAAAAGTTCTAATATTTCCATTTTATTGCGAGTGCAAAGGTAAGAAAATTACCCATTTTAATCGCTAGGAAATTTCTGGGAGATTTTTTTGAATCTCTCCTGCTTCATTTGCCTTCAACCAAGTAATTTCTGGATCGGCTCTAAACCAGGTGAGTTGCCTTTTGGCATAATTCCTAGAATGTTGCTTTATGAGTTCTATGGCTCGGTCTCTGCTTATTATTCCATCGAAATAATCAAACATTTCTGAATATCCCACCGTTTTTAGCGCATTACTTTCTCTAAATGGCAATAGATTTCTAGCTTCAGCTTCCAAACCTTGCGCCATCATAATATCTACCCTTTTATTGATTCTCTGATATAAAACCTCTCTTTCCATTTCAATGGCATACTTAAGAATTCTAAATGGACGTATTTTCTTTTCACTTTGAATGCTTAACCCCTGCTTCAACTTTTCTATGGCGCGCATTAATCGCTGTGGATTATTAAAATCTAATTGGGCTTCGTTTTGTATTAAATCAAGATATTGCTTTTGTAACCACTCCAAACCAAATTTCTCATAATTTACCTGCAAATGCTTTCTAAGCTCCAAATCGGCAGGTGGCATATCATCTAAACCTTCACACAAGGCTTTTAGGTATAAACCAGAGCCGCCAACCGCAATGGCAATATCTTGCTTTTGAAATATTTCGTTTAAGGTGAATAAGGCATCCTTTTCAAAATCTCCTGCTGAATAATAATCCCATGGCTCCCTGGTATCTATAAAATGGTGTTTTACGGCTGCCAATTCTTCGGCATCTGGCTTTGCTGTGCCAATATCCATTCTCTTATAAAATTGGCGAGAATCTGCAGAAATAATTTCCGTTTGGTAGTGTTGAGCCCACTCAATAGCCAGTCGAGTTTTTCCACTGGCCGTAGCTCCTAATATCACCAATAAGGTTTTTTCCATTTTCAAAAATGCATACAAAAAGCGTAGAAACAAAAAAGTCCCTTACTCACACGAGTAAGGGACTTTTTATTTAAATAGCTAATGCGATTATTTAATAACTGCAAACGACTTACGAGCTACTTGATCACTGTTGCTGCGTAGTACTAAATTGTACTTGCCTTCAGCCAAGTTAAGATCGTTGATATCGATATACTCCGTTCCTAAGATGTTGTAATTATGCTGGTAAACTTCTCTTCCTAACATATCTACTATAGTAATAGTTGCTTTATTACCTTTTACATTCTCGATGGTTAAGCGGAAATTACCTCTTGTAGGATTTGGATACAAACCAACCTTATTGCTGATATCTGCACTCTCTTCTACACCAGATGCAATAGTGGTTGCTGCTCCATAAGTATTTGGTCCATCATAGTTTCCTGGTGTGGTTCCCGCTATCATGCCTGCACATGGTAATCCATTTACAGTTACATCCATAGTAGCAGTTGCACTACATCCTAAATTACTTACCGCTGTTAATGTTACTGTATATGTACCTGCTGTGGCATATGTTTTACCATAAGCCATAGTGGCTGTGCTAGTAGTGCCATCACCGAAATCCCACGAATAGGTTGGTACCCATCCCCATCCATTTAACTGGGTAGTATTAAAGAAATCGTAACGGTTGCCTGTAATACACTGCACTGCTGGACGATTGATTATATTAAACGCTGCCTCTGGCACTGCATTACCTGTTGCGGTTACAACAACCGGTGTGGTTGCTGAAGTGCTGCTGCATGTGCCATTGCTTGCTGTTAAGGTTACATTGTATGTACCTACCGATGAGTAGGCATGGAATATAGTAGGATTAGAACTATTCACCGATACTGTTCCATCACCATAATTCCAAGTATACGTAGTTGCTCCTGTTGAAGTACTAGTAAACTGAACACCTGTATTACATCCGCCTCCTACAATCATAGAAGAGGTAAATGAAGCCACTGGGCCGCCACTGCCTAATACTGCAATTGCACTATTGGTTACTGAGGTTGAGCAACCATTGTCTAATGTTGCAACTAGTGTTGCACTCTTAGTTCCAGATGAACCATAATCGGTACTTGGACTTGTTGCTGTGCTAGTAGATGGGGTACCTGTTGGGAAGGTCCATGCATACGTTGGTGTACCAAAGGTAGTTGTGGTAGTATTGGTAAACGCCACAGTGCTATTGCAACTTCCTGGAGTGGCTGTAAACGCTGCCGTTACGCTACCTACATTAAAGCTCACTGTTTCTATGTCTGAACACAAACCATTGATCGCTTTTAATGCTACCGTATGCGCGCCTGCTGCTAAACCTGTAATATCATAAGGGAATACAGTATTTACTACATAAGCACCACCATCTACACTTACTTCATAAGAGGTTGCGCCTGTACTGGTATGGTTAACCGTTCTTGTTCCATTACATCCATTGGCTGCTGTGATAGACAAATTAGCATCTATTATGGCTCCTACTTGCAATACGGGGTGACCACTTAACACCACACTTGTAGAACATGCTCCTGAGGTAGCTGTTAAAGTTACATTATCTGTTCCCGCTGCACTATAAGTACGTGTAACTGCTGCGCCCGTAGTTGCTCCCGTGCCAGTTAAATTACTAAAGGCCCATGTATAAGTTATGCCGCTACCCGTTGCTGAACCAGTATAGGTATATACGTTTCCGCATGAACTTACCGTTGGCGTAATGGTTGCAGCTGTTGGTGTAGCAGCTACTACTACTGTTTGAGGTGCAGAAGTGGTGGTTCCGTTAATAGTTAAAGTTACAGTATAAGAACCCGAAGCAGCATAAGTATGCGTTGGATTAGCCGATGTTGATGTATTACCATCTCCAAAGTTCCATAAGTAACTGCTTGCTGATACCGAACCTGAACTGTTAAAAGCTATGGCTAAACTACCACAAGTATTTGGTGTGTAGGTAAAGGAAGCACTTGCACTTGGTGTTACCGTTACCGTTGAAGAATAGGTTGAAGTACATCCTGTGCTCGATACTGCCGTTAAGGTTACTGTATAGGTTCCAACCGATGCGTATGTCTTACCATATACAAAGGTGTTGGTTAAATCTTGTGTGCCATCTCCAAAATCCCAATCGTAATCAGTTATCCATCCAAACCCATTGTGTTGGGTTGTATTAAAGAAATCAAACTTATTAGTCCCCAAAGGTTGAGAGCTTGATGGCGATACATTAAAGCCTGCTACTGCAACACAAGTAGTGGTGGTTACCGTGAAACTCGCTGTGGCCGTATCTTTACAGGTCCAACCTGTAGCTGCTGCTACCAATCTTACCGTATGTGCACCATTGCTTAAGCCTGTTATATCATAAGGGAAAACTGTTTGGGCTGTAAAGGCGCCGCCATCTATACTTACAGCATATAGGGTTGCATTGGTACTTGTATTATTAACTGATTTTGAGGTTGCTGCTGGCACCGAAGCTGCGGCTATAGTTACGCCTGCTACTGGTGAACCTCCACCTACTACTGAAGTGAAACTGATTTGAGTAGCACTTACTGGACATCTGCCATCGGCGC
>JBIKKC010000018.1:0-19213 GCA_044360615.1 Bacteroidia bacterium
AACAACATGGGGTGAGCTTGCCACAAGGTTTAAGTAAAGCATGGACAGAAGATGAAATTACTGCCATGGCCCAGGTTGCCTATAATTTGCCGCATATGTGGAACCATGCTATTGGCACTGATTGGAGAGAAAAAATTACTTTAGATATTATTAAAGATTTATTTAGAAGATTGTAATATGACAAAAATTGTAAAAGTTGGAGATATTGAATGCGGGTCGGATGATTTATTTTTAATCTCTGGACCTTGTGTAATTGAGGATGAAGTTATCATGATGAAGACTGCCGAAAAATTGAAAGAGATATCGGAACGCATGAACATTAAGGTAATTTACAAATCATCTTTTCAAAAAGATAACAGGAGCAGTTTAACCTATTATGATGGGCCGGGTTTGGCTGCCGGAGTTAAGCTTTTGGCTAAAATTAGGGAGCAATTTGGCTTTCCAATTTTAACCGATGTGCATTATCCAGACCAAGCCACAGCCGCAGGCGAAGTGGTAGATGTAATTCAAATACCTGCTTATTTATGTATGCAAAGTACCTTATTGGTAGCTTCAGCAAAAACAGGTAAAGTGGTAAATATTAAACATGGTCAGTTCTTGGCCCCAGATAATATGAAGCATCCTGTGGCTAAGTGCGTAGAAAGTGGCAACGACCAAGTGATTTTAACAGAGCGTGGCTATACTTTTGGGTACAATGATTTAATTGTTGACCCAAGAAGCTTTTACCATTTAAGAAATATTGGTTACCCAGTAGTTTTTGATGTTACCCATTGTGTGCGCAAGTATGGTACACCAAGTGCTGATCCTAAAGGTGGTGCACGTGAGTTTTTGCCTGTATTAAGCAGGGCAGGAGTAGCTTCGGGCATTGATGGTATTTTTATTGAAACCCATCCAGAGCCAGCTAAAGCTTTATGTGATGCAGCATCCCAACTATGCGTATACGATTTAGAGGAGTTTCTAAAGCCTTTAATTGATATTCACAAATTGGAAGTTTCTTACCGCTAGGTAATTAGACATAAAATACAGCTTATTTAATATTAAAGTTTATTTTCGCAACCATTAAAAGAAAAATTAATAATAATGGAATTATATTTAGATTCAGCCAACTTAAAAGAAATTGAAGAAGCCTTTAAATTAGGTATTCTTAACGGATTAACCACTACTCCAACCTTCATGCAACGCGAAGGAATTACAGATGTAGATGGCATGATTGTTAAACTTTCGAAAATTGTTCCTGTGCTTCAAATTGAGGCTTTAGGAGATACTGCAGAAGATGTTTTGGCAGAAGCTAAGCGTCAGTTAGCCTTAGGTCTTGATCCAAAGAAAACAGTTTTTAAAATACCTGTTTCTTTAGAAGGGGTTAGAGCTTGCAGATTACTTAGAAATGAAGGTTTATTGGTAAATGTGCATTTGGTTTACACACTACAACAGGCCTATATGGCTATGCATGCTGGTGCAACTTATGTTTGTCCACTCGTTGGCCGTTTGCAAGACCAAGGCCATGATGCCTTAGACTTAGTTGCTCAAATTGTGGATGCTGTAAATGATTATGGTTATGATACCAAAGTTATGTTTTCATCTGTAAGAAATGTGGAGCATGTAAGAAATGCATTGAACCTAGGTGTGCATACGATTACTGTGCCACTTAAAATATTAAAGCAACTTACAGAGAACCATTTTACCACTGTTGGAACAGATCAGTTTATTCATGATACTCGTTTAATGACGGTTAAAGTAGGAGAAGCCATTAATGGGGTAAATCCTCTTGTAAGCGCAGATACCACTTTGGTTGATGCAATTATAAAAATGACCGAATTTGGATTTGGCGCTATTACCATTGTAAATGCAGATGGCAGTCTAAAAGGTGTGTTTACCGACGGTGATTTGAGAAGAAAAATTCAAACGGAAGGCAGAGATGTGTTGGGTAAAAAGATGGGTGATTTTACTTACACAGACGCTAAATCTGTTGAAGCAGGAGCTTTGTTAAATGATGCTGCTCAAATCTTAAAAACTACTAAAGTTGATACCTTATTGGTTACAGAAAACGGCAAGCCAATAGGCATGTTAGATATTCAGGATTTAGAAGCTTAATTCAGCTATTTAATATTAAGAAAAGGCTGTTCCATTGGGAGTAGCCTTTTTTGTTTTATATTGGTGCAAAATTGATATTATATGAGCAGTACTATAATTATTTCTCTTTGCGTATTATTACTTTTAGCATACTTTTTTGATATTACCTCTTCAAAAACAAAAATCCCATCAGTAATATTATTGTTGCTTTTGGGTGTAGGGGTTAAACAGATTAGTCTTTTCTTGGGATTAGCTATCCCCAATCTAGCTTCCGTATTACCCATATTAGGCACTGTTGGTTTAATTCTAATTGTTTTAGAAGGATCTTTAGATTTAGAAATTAATAAATCAAAGTTTCCATTGATAAAGAAGGCTGCTCTTGTAGCTTTAATTCCTATGCTCGTGTTTAGTTTTGTATTGGCCTTCACTTTCCATTATTTTGGGAATGTTGATTTTAAACATGCTTTGGCAAGCGCCATTCCATTGGGTATCATTAGCAGTGCTATTGCCATACCAAGTGCAAGGAATTTATCTTCGACTAATAGAGAGTTTATTACTTATGAAAGCAGCTTGTCTGATATTTTTGGAGTTTTGCTTTTTAATTTTATAGTATTAAATGAAGTGATTGGTGCCGAATCTGTGTCAACATTCTTTATCGAATTTGGAATTATGATGGTTGTTTCTTTTGCGGCAACCTTATTGCTTGCCTTTTTTATTCATAAAATTAAGCATCATATTAAGTTTCTGCCCATCATTATCATGATTATTTTAATCTATGCTGTAGCAAAAGTATTTCACTTACCTGCCCTTATTTTTATTTTGTTGTTGGGCTTGTTTATGGGTAATATCATAGAATTAAGTCATTTTAAATTAGTACAGCGATTTCATCCTACTGAATTTGCTAAGGAAGTTCATAAGTTTAAAGAGCTAACCACAGAATTTGCATTTATGGTAAGGGCCTTGTTCTTTTTGCTATTTGGTTATTTAATAGTAATCTCAGAGGTAATAAATCTTGATAGTTTAACTTGGTCGGTTGGTATTACTATTGGAATAATCTTATTAAGAATGATCTCTTTAAAGCTTTTCAAATTGCCAATGAATCCTCTGTTATACCTTTCTCCAAGAGGTTTAATTACAATTCTTTTGTTTTTAAGTATTCCTGCAAGTCAAGCAATTTCCCTAGCAAATAATTCTTTAGTGATACAAGTAATTATTTTAACAGCAATATTTATGATGGTGGGGTTGATGAGCCATAAGGTAGAAGAAATTTAATATTCTATTTTATTGGAACTCTACCAAAAATATTAATTTGCAAGCATGGATCAAATAACTCCTTTGTTCGAAAATATGGGTGGCGTTTTTGTTAGCTCAACCCCTAAAATTATTGAGGCTTTGGGTAAAATTAAAGCTTTTGTTTTTGATTGGGATGGTGTGTTTAACAATGCAGTTAAGAACGAGAATAAAAGTAGTAATTTTAATGAGGCCGATAGCATGGGAACCAATATGCTTAGGTTCAGCCATTATTTGCTAAGTAATGAATTACCTAAAACTGCTATTATTTCTGGCGAGAGAAATGAGTTTGCTTTTTACTTTTCGGAACGCGAACATTTTGATGCCTGTTATTATAAGGTTCCGGATAAAATAATTGCCTTAACCCATTTTTGCGAGCAACATCAATTGAATTACAATGAAGTTTGCTACGTGTTTGATGATGTTTTAGACCTTAGCATTGCCGCGATTGCTGGTTTAAGAGTTCTTATTAATAGAAAGGCAAATCCATTATTTAAGAATTATATTGTAAAAAACAACTTGGCTGATTATATCACAGCGCACGAAAGCGGCAATTTTGCGGTAAGAGAAACGTGTGAGTTATTAATGGGATTAAACGGAAATTATGATTCATGCATGGATGAACGCAAGGATTTTACTGACGTTTATCGAGCATACCTTAGTTTGAGACAAGCGCAAGAAACCAATTATTTTACCATAGAAAATAATAAGGTAAAAATTGGTTCAAGAAATTAAATTAAATTTTTGAGGTAATTATAGGTAGCTTGTTGTGAGCCTATACCTTGGTACGCATTTCCTTTTTGAACCAAAAGAGTATCATTAATACCATCTATTTTTCTCGCTTTTAATGGATCATTCCATTGCAATTCTATGATATCTTTAACCACTTTTTTTGCCTCCTCATCATAAACTGGAAAGCCACATTCTACCCGGTTCATTAGGTTTCTCGACATCCAATCTGCCGAGGCAAGATAAACTTTTTCTTTACCATCATTGGCAAAAATATAGATACGTGCATGTTCTAAAAATCTATCTATGATGCTAATAATTTCTATGTTCTCGCTGCTGTTTTTAATACCTGGAACCAAAGAACAAATACCTCTAATTATTAGTCTAATTTTCACCCCTGCATTGCTGGCGTCATAAAGCTTTTTAATAATATCAATATCTACCAAGGAGTTCATTTTAGCAAAAATGTAAGCTGCTTTCCCTTGCTTGGCATTGGCTATTTCTATATCGATTAATGCTAAAAATTGACGCTTCATATGGTCTGGCGCAATCAAAAGGTGCTTGTAATTCCCTCTATTTACATTTATAAAGAGTAAATCGGTAAGAGCGTCTACCTCCTCTGTAATGCGCGGGTCTTTTGTAAAAATTGCAAAATCACTGTAGATTCTTGCAGTAACCCCATTGTAATTACCTGTAGAAAGGTGGGCATATTTAACTACTTTGTTTCCTTCTCTTCTGTAGATTAAACAGATTTTAGAATGTACTTTCTGACCCGCTTTTCCAAAGTGAACTTGGGCTCCAGCTTCTTGTAATTGTGTCGTCCAATAGATATTAGATTCTTCATCAAACCTTGCTTGCAGCTCCATAAGCACCACCACTTTCTTGCCATTTTTTACAGCATTGATGAGTGCATTTACTACATTACTGTTTTTAGCAACTCTGTAAAGGGTAATTAAAATGGTAGTTACCGATGGGTCAATGGCCGCTTCTCTCAAAAGCCTAATTAAATAATCAAAACTTTGGTAAGGGGTATGTAACAAAATATCCTTTTTACTAATAGCATCAAAGGCCACTTGTTCATTATCAAAACTTGGAACCGGAATAGGTGTATGCGGGGGGAAATAAAAATCTGAGTTATTAATTTTTGGAAAGTCCATAAAGTCCTTAAAGTTATGGTAGCGACTTCCTGGAATTAAATTTACATTTTTAAGGTCTAGTTTTCTAATTAGAATTTCTAGCATTTCCTTAGGCATAGCTTCGTCGTAAACAAATCTTGTAGGAATGCCTTTAGAACGTTGTTTTAAACTTTTTTGAAGCTTGTCTAACAGGTTAACTTGATAATCATTTTCATCCTTGGTTATCTCGTATTCGGCATCCCGAGTTATTTTAACAATATAACCTTCAAATGATTCAAAATCGAAGATAGAGAAAATGCGTTTTAGATTAAGTCGTATCACATCTTCCAACAACACAATATGGGTATCGCCTTGGTGTTTTGGTAAGGAGAAAAAACGATTAATGATATTGGTTGGAATCTCAATAATAGCATGTTTGGCCGGCATGCCGCTTCGACTCAATTTCATGCGTACCGCCAAATAAATACTTCTATCTTTTAAATGTGGAATGTTTTTTAAGTCATCAATAACCACAGGGAAAAGCTGGTTTAAGACCTGGTCTTTAAAATAAGTTCTTATGGTATCTCTTTCGTCTTCTGTTACCTGACTTTCATTTAAAAGATAAATGCCATTTTTGTTAAGTTCTGGAAGCACTTGCTTGTCATAAATTTCATTGAATTTATTTTGCAACACCAAAACATTTCGTTGGATTTCGGAAAGTACTTCATCTGGTGAGGCTTGGTATTCTGAGATGGCTTTTTTGCCATTTACCCTTTGCAATCTTCTAATTTGAGCTACCCTAACCCTAAAAAATTCATCTAAGTTAGAGGAAAAGATAGCCAGGAATTTAATCCTTTCCATAAGTGGATTTTTAGGGTTCTCTGCCTCCTGCAAAACCCGTTCATTAAAACATAACCAACTTATCTCTCTGTCCTTGTATAAATGTCCTTTGCGGTCTTTAATCATGTTTAGCGAATTTATAGATGGCTAGAACACAAAACAACCTAAATGGTCACAAAGGAATGTTAATTAAAGGTTAAATGTTTTGTTTTAAAGGCATTTATGCCCTTAAAGGTAAATGATTTTGAAAACTACAGGGCAAACCATAGCTAGCATGGCACTTACCCCGCAATATTGTTCCTTAGAGAGTTTTACTGCCTTTTCTAATTTTTCGTGGTCTGATTCGGCAATTTTGATTTTATAAGTTAACCTAATCTCTGTGTACATTTTAGGATGCTCATCTCTTAAATCTGCTTCAGCTTCCACAGTGAAATCTGAAAAAGGAACTCTCATTTTGTTAAGCATGCCAACTACATCCATAGCTGTACACCCGCTGATGGCAGTTAATAAAAGTGGTTTTGGACTTGGTCCAGAGTCATGGCCTCCGCCAGCTTCCGTGGTATCAATAATTACTTTATGTTTGTTATTTACCACACTGGTAAATTGCATATCACTGTTGTGGTGCGTTTCGGCTTTATGTAAACTTGGCATTATTAAGTTAAGAGTTAAGAGTTAAGAGTTAAGAGTTAAGAGTTAAGAGTTAAGAGTTAAGAGTTAAGCTTGCCCGATGAAGCTTTAGCGAAGTCGGGAGTTGCAAAATTAAAAAATAATTTAGTTTAAAATTAGCACAATCTACATAAAAATAATAGGCATATCCTGCTGCCCCGCCTAATAAGGCTCCCAAGGTGATATAAATTTTTTTTATTTCACTTTGAACCGCACCTTTGCGTCATGATTATTGGGTTTGATGCCAAGCGTGTGTTTAATAATAAAACTGGTTTAGGAAACTACAGCAGGCGCTTGTTGCAGGATTTACATAGCAATTGGCCAAATCCTCAAATGCGCTTATTTACACCTAAAATTCAATGCGAATCTGATTTTTTATTTCACCATTCAGGTGTTAAAAGAGTTTTACCCCAAGGCAAATGGAAGCATTTGAGCTCGCTATGGCGTAGTTTTGGTCAGGCAGAAATTGCCAAGAAAGAAGGGGTAACAATTTTTCATGGCTTAAGTAATGAATTACCTTTAGGTTTAGCAAAGCAAGGAATAGCTGGGGTGGTAACCATTCACGACCTAATTTTCTTACATCGACCAGAGCTCTATCCGCGCATAGATAGAGGTATTTATAGGCATAAATTTGAACAAGCGTGCAAGCAAGCCCAGCTCGTATTGGCTACCAGCGAGGCTACTAAACAAGATATTGTAAGGTTTTTTAAGCTACCCGAATCTAAGGTTCAGGTCCTCTATCAAGATGGTGATCCCGCTTATTCTAAGCCCATTGCTAATCAAGAGAAGGAAAGAATCTTAGCCAAATACCAAATCAATAATCCCTTTATTCTTAGTGTTGGCACTTTCGAAAAAAGGAAGAATCATTTACGTTTATTGGAAGCTTTTCATCAATTGGATAGGTTGGATTTAGATTTAGTTTTAATTGGTAAGGCTGCAGATAATTGGCCCGCCATGATGCAGTTTATAGAAAAGCACAAATTACAAAATAGGGTAAAATTAATTTCTACCGTAGCTTTTCATGAACTTGTTGGAATTTATCAAAGTGCAAGTGTTTTTGCTTATGTAAGCGAGATAGAAGGTTTTGGTATTCCAGTTTTAGAGGCTATGAAAGCGGGCATACCGGTGCTTACCTCCAATTGTTCTTCTATGCCAGAAGTGGCGGGCAAGGCTGGAGTATTGGTTAATCCCAAAGATGTTTCTGCAATACAGTCTGGTTTAGTATCTCTGCTTGAACCAAATGGAATTAGAAATAAAATAATTCAAGAAATTCCCTTACAACTTCGCTTATTTGATGGGGATAATATAGCCAAACAATTACTTACTTATTATCATTCACTCTAAATAAGCCTATTCGCTTACCTTTGTGGCGTGGAATTGAAATTAAATGACCCAATATTTGTTAAACTTATTGAGCTTGCAGCAAGCCTAAACGTAGAAACCTATGTTGTAGGAGGCTTTGTAAGAGACTTACTTTTAAAGCGAGATTCCAAAGACCTTGATATTGTAGTAGTAGGCGATGGAATTGCTTTTGCCCAAGCATTTGCGGCTATCTTGACAGATAAAACAGATTTTGCAGTCTTTAAAAATTATGGCACAGCCATGGTGAAAACTCCTGGTTGGGAGATAGAATTTGTAGGTGCAAGAAAAGAAAGTTATGCCCGCGAGAGTCGCAAGCCTTCTGTTATTTCGGGTACTTTGCAAGACGACCAACTACGTAGAGATTTTACCATAAATGCTTTAGCCATCTCGCTTAACCAAAAGAATCTATTTGAGTTAGTTGATCCTTTTAATGGTTTAAACGATTTAGAAAACAAGGTAATACGAACCCCATTAGAACCTGGAATTACCTTTGATGATGATCCTTTGAGAATGATGCGCGCTATAAGGTTTTCATCGCAACTTGGATTTACTATCCATTCTGAAACACTAGCCGCAATTACTGCGCATGCCTATCGCATGCAAATACTCTCTAAAGAGCGTATTAGTGATGAGTTTAATAAAATATTATTGAGTCCGATTCCTTCTATTGGCTTACAACAATTATTTGATACTGGCTTGTTAGTCCAGTTTTTTCCAGAGCTTCAAGCTATGGCAGGAATAGAGGTGAAGCAAAGGAAAGCACATAAAGATAATTTTATTCATACTTTAAAGGTGGTAGATAATGTTTGTTTAGAAACCAATCATCTTTGGTTGCGTTGGGCTACCTTATTGCACGATATTGGTAAGCCGGTTACCAAAAGATTTGATGCAGAACAAGGAGCTTGGACCTTCCATGGGCATGAAGACAAAGGTAGCAGAATGGTATCGCGCATATTTAGACATCTGAAACTACCTTTAAATGAGAAAATGAAATATGTGGAGAAGCTCGTTGCCTTGCACCATCGTCCAAAAGTTTTAGCAGAAGAAGGTGTTACAGATGCCGCCATTAGGCGCTTAATTGTAGATGCTGGCGAAGATTTAGATGATCTTTTTACTTTATGTAGGGCAGACATGACCAGCAAGTTTCCAGAAAAAATTGCTAGGTTCAGGCAGAATTTACTTAAGGTTCAAGAATTGGTAAAAGAAGTAGAAGAACGAGATGCCCTTAGAAACTGGCAGCCTCCGCTAAGTGGAGAAGATATTATGGCTCATTTTAAACTAGAACCCAATAGAACTGTTGGTTTAATAAAGGCAGAAATAAGAGAAGCCATTTTAGACGGAAAAATACCGAATAAGCGTGAAGATGCCATTAAATTAATGATAGAAATTGGGGCAAGAATTGGCTTGCAATAATTGTTTATCCAACCCCGTATATTTGCACCCAATTTATGGCACGTTACGATTATATTATTATTGGTGGTGGGGTAGTAGGATTAGCTACCGCTTGGCAATTATTGCAAAAGAAACCTGGGTTAAAATTGGCAGTTGTAGAGAAAGAGCAATCTTTAGCTGCCCACCAAACTGGGCACAATAGCGGGGTTATACATAGCGGAATCTACTACAAGCCTGGTAGTTTAAAAGCAAAAAATTGCATCACAGGTTACCAAATGCTGATAGATTTCTGCAATACCTATGGAGTGCCTTATGATTTATGCGGAAAATTAATTGTAGCCACCAACGAAGCAGAAATATCCGAATTGGATAAGTTATACCAACGTGGTTTAGAAAATGGTTTAGATAAAATAAGTTCCATTTCGCAAGGAGAGGCCAATGAAATTGAACCCCATTTAAAGGTTGTTAAAGGAATAAAGGTGCCTTACACAGGTATCATTGATTATACGGTAGTTTGTGAGAAGCTTGGGGAATTAGTTCAGAACTTAGGCGGTGAAATTTTTACTGGCCATAGGGTGGAGGATATCGTATTGTATTCAAATTACGCTACTATAGTAACAGCACAACAAACTTTTGAATGCACCAAATACATTAATTGTGCTGGGTTATATTGCGATAAGGTGGCAGGATTAACCCAGAAAAATATGGATACGCGTATTATTCCTTTTAGAGGAGAATATTTTATGCTGAAGCCAGAGAAGCGGTATTTGGTTAAGCATTTAATTTATCCTGTGCCTGATCCTAATTTTCCATTTTTAGGTGTTCATTTTACCCGCATGATTGGTGGTGAAATTGAAGCTGGACCTAACGCTGTTTTTGCATTTAAGCGCGAAGGCTATCATATGTGGGATGTAGATTTTCAGGAAATGTTCGAATCACTTGCATGGCCAGGCTTCCAAAAAGTGATGGGCAAGTATTTTAAAACTGGAATGGGTGAGTTTTATCGCTCTTTTTCTAAAACAGCATTTACAACAGCGTTGCAGAAATTAATTCCAGAATTGCAGGAGGATGATTTAATACCGGCAGAAGCTGGTGTTAGAGCCCAAGCCTGCGATAAGTTTGGTGGCCTTTTAGATGATTTTAAAATTATACATGAGCAACATGCCATTCATATTTTAAACGCACCTTCTCCTGCTGCTACCTCAAGTTTAAGTATTGGTTCAACCATTGCCGATATGGCTTTAAAAGCATAGCATGTTTGTATCTGAATGTAATATTAGGGTGCGGTATTCGGAAACAGACCAAATGGGGTATGTTTATTATGGTAATTATGCCCAATACTTTGAAGTAGCAAGAACCGAGGCATTAAGGCAGGTAGACTTAACCTATAAAATGTTTGAAGATGCAGGCACTATGATGCCAGTTTTAAGTTTGTCGTGTAAGTTTAAAAAACCTGCTAAATATGATGACTTGCTAACCATCAAAACTATCATTAGGGTTCTTCCTTCTGTTAAAATGGCTTTTGAATACGAAGTGTATAATGCAGCTGGTGAGTTGCTAAATGAAGGTGAAACAGTATTGGTTTTTATAAACATGAAAAACAATAGACCAACTGCTTGCCCACCTAATTTATTAGAAAAGTTAAAACCATTTTTTGAACAAGAATGAGGTTTTTAAATTCAAAATTTGAAAGACCCATACGCTGGCTATACAAAAAGACCGCAGCACTTAGTATGCCTGGAAACAAGGATGTTTCGGTGTATGCTGTGTTAGAGTATTTTGTAAGAAATTTGGGAAAAAGCGAGCTAAATTTAAGAGCATCTGCTTTATCTTTCACTTTTTTCTTGGCACTTTTTCCAACTGTAATTTTCTTTTTCACCCTCATTGCTTATTTACCCTTAAGTTATTCTACAGATGAGATTCTCTTTTTTATTGAGCAATCTATTCCAAAGAATGTATTTCAAACTATTAATGAAACCTTGATAGATATTTTAAAGAACCAAAGAGCCAATTTATTATCTCTTGGTTTTCTTTCTGCGATGTATTTTTCTACCAATGGGTTTCATTCTTTGATGAATTTGCTTAACCGCTCAAGTCATATTAAGGAAAATAGATCCTTCTTAAAACAACGTCTAATCGCTATTGGCTTAGCCTTTTTTATCACAATTCTTATACTGTTTTCGGTGTTATTGGTTACCACTGTTACCATTCTAATATCTTACTTGGAAAAGGTTTCGTATTTCCCAAGTCAGGTTATTCCCTTAATGATTTCTGGATTAAACATAGCTTTAAGTGGATTAATTGTAATAGGAATAGTTAGTGCAATTTATTACATAGCTCCAGCTAAAAGACCTAATTGGGGCTTTTTCTCAACCGGATCTATTTCGGCTACTTTTATAATTTTGTTAACTACCTATGGATTTTCACAATACGTTAACAATTTCAATTCTTACAATAAGGTTTATGGTTCAATTGGGGTATTAATAGTAATTATGATGTTAATTTACATTAACACATTTATCCTGCTCATGTGTTTTGATTTAAATGTTGCTGTAGATCAAGCGTTACACCAAGAGAAAAAGAATAAGTTACGCCGAACCACAGAGAACAAAATAATTTATATTGAAGAACCAAGCAACACATTAGATTCAGCGGATGCTACAAAAGCTATTTAAATGTTATTAGAACAACAAAGCATGAAAAAGAAAGTGCGTGTGGGCGGAGTGCCAGAGCATTTTAACCTAGCGTGGCATTTGGCTAATGAAAATGATTTGTTTACTAACGAAGGTATTGAAATTCAGTGGCGCGATGTGCCTGGAGGTACAGGTGCTATGTGCAATGCTTTAAGAGAAAACGAATTGGATATTGCCATTGCGCTAACTGAGGGGGTAATTTCTGATATTGTTGCTGGCAATCCATCTCGTATCATTCAGTTTTTTGTGAATTCGCCCTTGCGCTGGGGAATTTATACCTCCGTTAAAAACCCAATTCACCATCTTTCCCAAATTGCTGGTAAACGCTATGCTATTAGTCGTTATAAATCTGGATCTCATTTAATGGCTTTTGTAAATGCTAGAAATCTTGGATTTAGCATTGAACCAAATAATGATTTTGTGGTAGTTGGTAATATCGATGGCGCTAGAAAATCCTTAGCTAATTTAGAATCTGATGTATTTATGTGGGAAAAGTACATGACCAAGCCATTGGTAGATTCTGGTGAATTTAGATTTTTAGGTGAATGCAGCACGCCTTGGCCTTGCTTTGCGGTAGTAGCTAGTAATAAAATACTTCAAGAAGACCCTGCAATAGTAGTTAAAGTAATGGAGGTTGTAAATAACACCTGCTATAACTTAAAGTATAGAGAACAAGAAGCTACTAAAATGGTGGCTTGGCGCTATAACCTCAAATTAGCAGATGCCCAGCAATGGTTTAGTGAGCTGGAATACAATTACAATGAGGTAATAGATGAAATACAGTTGACCGGTATTCTAAATGATTTGAAATCACTTGGAATTATTGATACGTTGCCTGCTTTGGAAACTATCTGTTATTCTCCAAATTTAATGTCCACAGAGGATCTCTAATCTCCGTAATACTCTACGAAATTATTTTCTGTTTCAATCAATTTAATGCAATGGAGCTTGCCATTTTCAATGTGTGGGTCCAAAATTTCCCAAATTTTTACTACAATATTTTCAATAGAAGGCATCATTCCTTTTAAGAAATCAACATCCTCATTAAGATTTCTGTGGTCTAATTTTTCGGTAATTAAATCCCTAATGATATGCTTCATTTTTTTAAGGTCCATTACCATTCCTGTTTCTGGATTGGCTATACCTTTAATGGTTACTAGCAGTTCAAAATTATGACCATGGTAGTATTTATTAGAACATTTGCCAAAAAATGCTTCATTTTCAGCCTCTGTCCATTTTGGGTTATATAACTTATGGGCGGCATTAAAACGCTCCCTCCGAGTTATATAGACTATTTTTTCTTTGTTCGTCATTGAAATCAGGCCACAAATATTCATACTTTCGTGCAATTGTCAAAACTTATGATAGTAATTACAGGCGCAGAAGGTTTTATTGGCTCATGTTTGGTATCCCTTTTAAACCAGCATCAATACCATGATTTGGTGCTGGTAGACGACTTTGGGGCGGTAAAAGACCGTGAAAAAAATCTAGTTGGTAAAATTTTCTCCCATAAAATTGATCGGGTAGATTTTCCAGAATGGCTTAAAAAGCAGGCTAATTTGGTTCAATTTGTCTTTCATATTGGTGCCAGAACAGATACCACAGAGAAAGATGAGGAGATTTTTAAAGTACTAAACCTAGATTATAGTAAGCAACTTTTTAGAACCTGCACCGAAGAAGGGATACCATTTGTGTATGCTAGCAGCGCCGCTACTTATGGCAATGGAGAGCAAGGGTATGAAGATAAGGAAGATATACAAGCTACCTTGCAACCTATGAATCCTTATGGGCGCTCAAAAAATGATTTTGATAAATGGGTTTTGGCTCAGACCGAAAGGCCTTATTTCTGGGCTGGCCTTAAGTTTTTTAATGTTTATGGGCCTAACGAATATCATAAAGGCCGCATGGCAAGCGTTATTTTACATGCGTTTAAACAAATTAAAGAAACAGGGGAGGTGCAGCTTTTTCAAAGCCATAGATCAGATTACAAGGATGGTGAGCAAAAGCGCGATTTCATTTATGTGAAAGACCTTTGTGAAGTATGTTTGTTTTTAATGCAACATAGAAAAGATAGCGGTCTTTATAATTTAGGAACTGGTACTGCAAGAACCTGGAATGATTTATCTGCAGCTATTTTTAAAGGTTTAGATTTACCTGTTCAAATAAAATATCGCCCAATTCCAGAAGATATTAGAGATACTTACCAATATTTTACCGAAGCCACTATGGAAAAATTGAGGTCCATTGGTTATAATAAACCTTTTACTACCATAGAAGATGGGGTGGGAGAGTATGTTAGAGACTACTTAAATAAGCAGGTTTACTATTAATTATTTTGAGAAGCATTCAGTTAAAATATCTGCTCTTCCTCTTGTTGAGCCTACTTATTTTAATAGCCCTATTAGCTACTGAAATAGGTATTTTACAGGATACTAAAAACCAAGAGCAACGTAATTACGAAAAAGTTCAGTTTTTAGTAAAGGAGAAAGAGGCAGAAAGTAAAGACTTGATTTTTGCAGTTCTTAAAGATACTAGTGGGCTTAACAAAAACTGGATGGAACTATTGGAGACGGCTAAGTCTCAAAATTTCATCTTACATATCTATAAAAATGATACGCTCAATTGGTGGTCGGATAATACCATAAATGCCAGCAAATATTTACCTGCACTTAAAGAAGGTTTTGTGTATTTAAATACAAATAATGGTGCTTATTGGGTTTCTTATATTGCAAAAGGCTCCTATAAAATTACAGTTTTTTATCAGATTAAGACAAACTATCAATTTCAAAATCAATATATACAAAATCATCTCAATGCAGATTTAACTTTTGTGGGTTCAGCCATATTTAGTCCTTCTCCAATCAAGGATTTTATAGATTTAACAGATAGAAAAGGAAATTATCTCTGTTCTATTCAAATTTTTGGGTTTCCTAAAACCACACCCCATTGGTTAAAATTAGTCATTCTCCTAAATATATTAATTACTGCATGGTTTTTTCATAAGTTATGCAAACCATTAATTTCTAAGTATTTTATATTAGGGACTATTACTTTTTTAGGACTTACCCAAGCAGCTAGATGGATTTTTCTTAAATATAAGATTCCTGTATTTGTATATGCCTATCCTCAGTTTGGGCCAGATATTTATGCGTCTTCAATTTATAATCCATCTTTAGGTGATTTCATTATTGCAGCTTTACTTTTGCTTTGGTACTTATTACTCATAAAGGATGTTTCTTTTGCCGAAACAAAAAATCGCTTCTCGCAAATTATTCATTTAGGGCTAACAACCTTAGTAAGTATCATTCTTGCAGATGCCTGTTTTGATAGTTTAAAAAGTCTTGTATTCGACTCTCAGATTTCTTTCGATGTGAAGAATATTTATGCAATTGATGTTAATTCATTTCTTGGGCTAATCTTAGCTTTTTTAATTTTAATTAGTTGCTATCAAATGGTGCTGCGTCTTTTTAGCTTATTAAAAAGATCAACAATTAATGTTTTTGAAAAGTTACTCATTGTCATCTTCGTTTTGTATTTTTTAGAGCCGTATTTAGTGTTACATTTATTCGAACGAAATGTAAACTATGTTTATGGAAGTTCTCTCCTAATAGGAGGCTTCATGGCTTATATTTATTACATAAAGGAACGCGTTAATAGGTTACAGAGCTATTTTATGCTTGTGGTAGTCTTGTCCATCTTTACCTCCTACACACTATACTATTATAGCTCCATTAGGGAGCAAGAAAATTGCGAACTATTGGCTAGTAAACTAATTTCTCAAAATGATGTTAACGCAGAGTATTTTTTAACTGAGGTTGAAAAACAAATTGGCTTAAGCAATGTGGTGAAAAGTTATTATCAGAGTCCTATTCCTTTAAATTCTCAATTGGTTAAATATCTTCGTCAACTTTACTTCTCTGGCTACTTAAGTAAGTACAATATTTCTGTATATGATTATGATTCGGCATTTAATCATTATCAGGCGCGCAATTTATATACCTATGCTCAAGTAAATTATATTTATAAGAATTTAGGCACTTTTACCATCAATCAAAATTTTAAATTTCTTAAGAATAACGCTTATTTAAAAGGATATCTAGGGCGCTTTGTGATTAAGGACATGGGTAAAATTCAAGGTTATATTTTTATTCATTTACAACCAAAGCTTCAACAAGATGAGACGCGTTTTGATGAGTTACTCATTAATGGATTTAGGAGCTCTAGCAATAGACAATTGGGTTATTCATCTGCCATCTACAGAGATTTACAGTTATTGAGTCAAAGTGGAGAATATGCCTATAGAACTACTTTTACTTGGAATGATGTAGAAAGCAAAAAAGGGGTTGTAGAGGAGAATGGATATCACCACCTTTTGTTTAAGGAGAATGAACAACTCATGGTGGTTATTAGTCGTAAATCAGAAAATTGGTACGACCCATTTGGGCTCTTCTCTCTTTCTTTTACCTTTTTTACTTTACTATTAATCTTCATAATCTTGCTCTTTGTATTGTTTAATAATCATTTGGTAGAAAGATATTGGCTCAAGAATAACTCGGTCATTGGGTACATCCGAATATTCCTAAATCAACTATTTCTATTTAAAGATGCAGATCTCAAATTGATTCGTACTCAAATTCAATTAGGTATAGTTCTTATTGTATTTTTTACACTCGCTACCACAGCCTACTTTACAATTAGCTTTATCACTTCGGAAAATAAACTTAAGCAGAATGAAAAAATGGTTAAGAAGGTGCGAAGTGTTGTTAATGCGCTAGAGAATGAGAGTCAGGAAGTAAACTTTAACGGCCGCCAAACAGATGCCGAAGCGAGTATTAACCAGATAGCTGATTTTTATAACACAGATATTAGTTTGTTTAACCCACAAGGCATGTTAGTGGCCTCAACTATTAAAAAAGTTTACGACGATGGTATTATTGCACCAATGATGAACCCTGGGGCTTTTTTTCATTTAAATAACCTCAGAGAATCTCAGTTTACCCATGAAGAGGCAATCGCTACGTTTTATTACAATGGAACTTATTCTCCAGTTTTCTCAAGAAATAAGTCCTTGTTAGGGTATGTGCAATTACCTAATTTCTATCAAACCTCCGATTTAAACAATGAGATTTCTTCCATCATCGTTGGCTTCATTAATTTATATGCCTTAATGTTTATTGCAATAGGAGTTATGGCATGGTTAGTTTCTCGAAATATTTCCTATCCGCTGATGCTTATTCAAAAGCAACTCTCTCAAACCAGCATTGGTAAGAAGAATGAACCTATTAATTGGGATAGGAAAGACGAAATTGGTGAATTAGTGAGAGAGTATAATTTGATGATAGATCAATTGCAACTAAGTGCCGAAAAGTTGGCTCAAAGCGAAAGAGAGGGCGCTTGGCGAGATATTGCAAGGCAAATTGCACATGAAATAAAAAATCCGTTAACTCCTATGAAGTTAAGTGTGCAACATTTAGAGCGTGCTTGGAACGATCAGTCGCCAAAGTTGCCAGAAACCTTTAAAAAAGTAACCCGTACTTTAATTACCCAAATTGATATTTTAAGTGAACTGGCAACTGAATTTAGCAGCTTTGCTAAAATGCCTGCTCCAGAAAATGAACTGATAGATATACAAGAATTATTAGAGCAAGTGGTTCATTTACAAGAACACTCTTTTGAAGGAGAGATAAGTTATTTCTGTGAAGCCAATTTGACTATTTATTTTGATAAAGGTTACCTTACCAGAACCCTTACTAATTTAATTAAGAATGGTATTCAAGCAATACCAGAAGATAAGTTAGGTAAGATTAGGATTGAGGCGCATAAGGAAGGAGACCATATGCATTTGTGGGTTTCAGACAACGGAACCGGTATTAATGAGGAGCAAAAAGAAAAGATTTTCATGCCTTATTATAGCACGAAAGTAATAGGTATGGGATTAGGTTTACCCATCGTTAAAAGTATGATAGAAAGTGGTGGAGGTAAATTATGGTTTCAAACCAAAGAAGGTGAGGGCACAACTTTTCATGTTCTATTGCCGTTAAACAAGGAGGAATGAATCGGCTAGGTACCGCTATTTTACTCGGGTGTTTAATCTTATCTGCACACGTTATGTTTGCGCAAAGGCTTGTGCCAATGGTAGAAAAAGTCTTGCTTGTTTCTCAAGATACTTTAAAGATAGACACCTTGCTAATAGTAAATGGAAGTGTTAGCGTAGCAGGGTATATAGCAAAAAAAGATTATGATATAGATTATTATCAAGGACTTTTTATCAATAAAGGAATTGCGCGAAATACCTTAATTAGCATTCAATACCAAGCCATAAATTTAGGTCTTGAAAAGCGATACGCTTATAAAGATAGAAGCATCATTTTACCCGAATTAAATGCCCAGAAAAATCCATTTGCCTATACACCCGCTGGCAGTAGTTTTGAACCTATAGGCGCTAACGAAGGCCTATTGGTAAACGGAAGTATAATGCGTGGTTTAAGCATTGGTAATAATCAAAATGCTATTGTAAACGCTAATCTAAATCTTCAATTAAGTGGTAAAATAAACAATGATGTAGATGTGCTTGCTGCAATTAGCGATGATAACAATCCTATACAACCTGAGGGAAACACGCAAGAAATACAAGATTTTGATCAAGTTTTTGTTCAGTTTGGCAAAGGGTTGTCTAAAGTTATAGTAGGAGATTACCTTATGAGCCGACCTCAAAATTCTTATTCTATGAATTACTATAAGAAATCACGTGGATTGCAATTTGAAACAGGTACTCCCCTAAAAAAGAATAATGCACTATTGCGTTTTGGCGCTGAGGCTGCTCTATCTCGTGGTAAATTTGTACGTAATTTGATTCCTGGAGTAGAAGGCAATCAAGGGCCTTATCGGCTTACTGGTTCTAATGGAGAGCTTTTTATTATTATAGTTTCGGGTACCGAAGCTGTTTATTTAGATGGAGATAGGTTAACCCGTGGCGAACAGAATGATTATATAATAGATTACAATACAGGTGAGGTAACTTTTATGGCTAAGCGCCTAATAACTCAGTATTCTAGG
>JBIKKC010000138.1:0-6375 GCA_044360615.1 Bacteroidia bacterium
TAGCCGGCAATTAATCCAGCAACTACTAATAATGCCATGGCTTGCAAGGCAACCATTAAATTAACTTCTGGCTTACGAAAGTAATCTGAGTCGGGCACAAATTTTTGAAAAGCTTCCACCAAAAATACACCCGCTATTAACCCAGTATACCCAAAAAGTGAAGTAATAAAAACTGCTTCTTGCAAAATCAAACTAATAATACTAGCAGGTGTTGCGCCCAATGCTTTTCGTATTCCAATTTCGTTGGTGCGTTCTTTCACCACAATCATCATAATATTACTTACGCCAACTATCCCAGCAATTAAGGTTCCTAAACCTATGATCCAAATAAAGATGTTAATCCCATCTAATAGCCCCATTATTTTACGATACTCCTTCAAGTTATTCCATACAAAAACTGCCTTTTGATCGTTGGGATCAAAGTGATGCTTAGCAGCTAGAATATTACGTAAATCATTTGTAATAGCCTCGGTATTTTCTATATCAGCTTCAGAAATACTCATTACTATTTGGTCTATTTTATTATTACCCGTAAACGCTTTTTGGGTGGTACTAACAGGCACATAAGCTCTCCGATTATCTTGGTCGCCACCATCATCATAAAACACACCCACCACTTTAAATAAAATACCATTGATATTAATTTCTTTCCCAATAGGCTCTTGTTTCTTAAATAGTTCTTCAACCATTTTTCTACCTATACACGCCACTTTTCTACATTCTAAAATATCTTTTTCATTAATGAACCTACCCTTAATTAAATTTATTTTTTCGGGGTAAATCATGCCTGGATGAACCCCCTTCATATTAAAGTTACCATAGTTATTTTGGTAGCTAATAATACTAATTTCCCACATGTGCATGCGTGCACTTATATGCTCGTAATTTTTGTAAGTGTTTTGAACCAACGCAAAATCTTCATTGGTAAACTTAATTTCTCGTCCTGGTTGATAACCTTCAAAAGCATTGGCTGTTTTACCAGCATTAAGCCAAACACTGTTCACAGCATCTCTACTAAACTGGTTTTTAACACCATTACGTAAACCAGTTCCAGCCCCTAATAAAACAATTAGCATAAAGATTCCCCAGCTAACACTAAAGCCTGTTAAAAAGGTACGTAACCTATTCTTCTTAATGTTTGCAAATATCTCCTGCCACTTATCAATATCGAACATTAGCTTACAATTAAACCGTCTTTTAAACGAATTGTACGTTGGGTCATTTCTGCTATATCATGTTCATGTGTAACAATTACCACAGTTATACCTTGTGCATTTATATCTTTAAGTACTTCCATCACCTCATAACTTGTTTGAGAGTCTAAGGCTCCAGTAGGCTCATCGGCTAAAATAATTCTTGGCTGAGTTATTAATGCACGTGCAATGGCAACGCGCTGTTTTTGCCCACCACTTAACTGGTTAGGTAAGTGATTGGCCCAATCTTTTAAACCCACTTTATCTAAATATTCTAAGGCAATGGTGTTCCGTTTTTTCCTGCTCACCTTTTGATAATACAATGGCAAGGCTACATTCTCCATGGCATTTTTAAAGGATATTAAATTGAAACTTTGAAAAACAAATCCTATCAATTGGTTTCTCAATTGTGCCGCATGTGTTTCGCTTAAACTTTTAATGGTTTCACCAGCAAGTTTATATTCTCCTTCATCATAGTTATCTAAAATACCTAAGATGTTTAACAAGGTAGATTTACCGCTTCCACTAGAGCCCATAATAGAAACCATTTCACCCTTTTCTACCTCGGCGTTAATACCACGCAGCACATGCATTTTCGACCCTTCAGTAGTATAGCTTTTATGAATGTTCTTTAATGAAATCATGGCTTCTCCGTCACGGGTTTTCCAACTCTTCCTCCAAGATGTTTGGCCAAAAATAGTTCCATAGCACTATAAAAATCAAACTGGTTCTCTTCATTTTGAAAACCATGTCCTTCATTATCTTTTACCATATATGCTACCTTAACCCCGCGTTTTTTGAGCGCCTCAACTATTTGGTCGCTTTCGGCTTTATTTACCCGTGGGTCATTAGCCCCTTGTGCAATAAACAAAGGCGATTTAATTTTATCTACAGAAAATATTGGAGAAGCTTCTCTTAACAATAAAGAATCTTTCTGAGGGTCTCCTACCATTTCATACATCATTTGCATAAAAGGTTTCCAATAAGGTGGAACTGTATTCATAAACGTAAATAGGTTACTTACGCCAACATAATCTACAGCGCAGGCATAAAGATTTGGGGTAAAAGCAACGCCTGCTAAACTTGCATAACCACCATAACTCCCGCCATAAATACCAACCCTTTTTGGGTCAGCAATACCTTCTTGAACCAACCAATTTACCCCATCAGTTATATCTTGTTGCATGGTTTTACCCCATTGCTTAAAACTAGCCTCCCAAAATTTTCTTCCATAACCTGTAGAGCCTCTAAAATTAATTTGTAAAACAGCATAACCCCTGTTGGCCAAAAATTGAACCTCGGGGTTCCAGCCCCATTCATCTCTGGCCCAAGGCCCCCCATGAGGATTAATGATTACTGGTAAATTTTTAGGTTCAACACCTTTTGGAATGGTTAAGTAGCCATTTATTTTTAACCCATCTGTTGTTGTATAGGTAATCGGCTTCATTTCACACAAATTCTCGCTTTTTAACCAGGGTGCTCTATCGGCTATTTTTATTAGCTCATCCTTTGCAACATCAAATAAATAAGAAGCGCCTAGGCTTCTATCAGACATTGTTCTTACTAAAAACTTAGTTTCCTCTAAATTATTTCCAGTAATATAAATTTCATCTTCTGTATTTAATTTATCCCTCAGCTTAGCATATAATTTTTCAGTTTCTTCATCAAAAAATTTCATCTCAGATTTGGCAGTTGTATAATCTGCCTTGGTAATTACTTTGCGCTTATATGAATAATCCAAACCTTCTAAATCTACCTCTGGATGTTCATATAGTAACGCTAACTCCTTTCCATTTGCAATATCAAACTTAACTAAAGCTGCTTTATCTCGATTCAAATTTGAGGTTGCATATAAAAACTTATTGTCAAAAGTAAAAAACAAGGGATTTACTCCTTCTCTAAAGGTAGTTCTTAATACCTGCCTAAAGGCTTGTTCTTTATTATCTCTATATAACAAAACGCTATTCACGCCATCACTTTGAACTGCCACCCGAATAGTTCCTGTATGGTCTGTAATCCAATTAATAACTCCACCTGGATTCTTTGCTTCTAAAGTAATACTTCCAGTTAAAAGGTTTAACCTATAAACATCAAACAACTCTGGATTCTCCTTATTCATGCTAATAAGCAATTCATTTTCATATTCAATTAAACCATCAATTACGCCAACATTTACTTTAGCGAAAGGGGTTAAATCCTTTTGGTTTTTACCATCGGCATCTACTACATATAAATGAAAATTTTCGTCACCACCTTGGTCTTTAGCATAAACAATCTTATTACCCTTCCAAAAATAAGATTGCACATCTCTATCTGTAAAGTTGGTTAACTGAATGGTATCCTTTGAACCAATAACAGTTGCAAAAACATTCATGCGTTGATTAACAGGCTTGGTAAATGCCAAAGTTTTACCATCAGGGGAAATAGTAAAGTAAGCAATATCTGGGTTTCGAAAGAAATCTTCCATGGGCAACAGAGGCGCCATTTCAATATTTTCTTTAGTTTTCTGGGAGCAACTTGCAAGCAAAATACAAATAACAAACCCTAAAATAAAATTCTTCATATTTACAATTTGCTACTAATTTAAACTGCCTACAAATTAGCGCAAACCTATATGTGATAAAGGGGAATCCAGCTATTTGTATGGTAATAAAAAAAGGCCCCGAAGGGCCTCTTTAAAACTTACTCAACCGTTACAGGAAAACTAACATCAACATCTATGCTGCCATTAGCTAAGCCTCCACTTTTAGGTGAAGAGCTAGTATAGTGCCGCAAAATAGCTTTCAGTGTTCCATTAACAGGCCCAGTTGCTGTTGTAATAGCATTAAACTTTAAACCTAGCTCCATAGGTGGATTTTGCGTATCAAAGTCTGTAATTTGTGTGCTTAATCTGGTTGTGCTCGAAGTATAAATAAATCTATGTTCGTTAGCAGCCTTTTCAATTTCATGGGTTAAATCATATGCAGGCGTCTTACTTTTATCATATAGTTCTACCGAACACTGGTAGGTTTTGCCTGGCTTTAAGTTTATGGTATCAACAGTAATGGCAGTACCCAGGCCAGCAGGCTGACTCCATTCAAAAGATAGCGTGTCGCCAGCAGTGGCATCAATAAACTTTAATTCAACCGTAGTGATAAGTTCATTATCGTGATTGTGGTCATCATGATCGTGGTCATCGTGCTTTTTACAAGCATTAAAAGTTAACAAAGAAATACCCGTGATAAATAAAATAATCCTTTTCATTTTGTTGTTGTGTTATATTAAAATTTGTAATCGGATGAGAAAATTAAACCCGGCATCATCCGTAAAATACCGGTACCTGCTTAAATAATCCCTATAAGCGGTATTGAATAAATTTTGTATAGACATATTAAGGCTCCATACTTTAGCCTTTTCAAACGGCTTGAACCCAAAGCCAGCGCTCATTCCCAACAATTGATACGTACTAGGTGGCAACGCATAATCAACTCCCTCTGGCACTCTATTTTGCCTTGCAATTGCGTTCCAACTCAACTGCACAAAGGGCTGTGAAAATTTGTTTTTTTGTAGCAACCTATACCCCCAATTGAATTGCATTCGATTTGCCGGCATAAAAATTAATGGCTCATTTTTGCTTAAGTTTTGCGCATACAAGTAACTAAATTGAGTAGCTCCATACCAGCCCTTTTCTGCACCGTAATTCATTGCCAATTCTGCTCCTCCCATAAAAGTATTATCTTGGGTAAATGCAAAAGCAGGAAAGGCACCGCGCACCGTGAGAATAGGATCGGGCAAAGGTCGGCGATAAATAAATCCCTCAAAATACCTTGCAAATCCTGTAATTTCAAAGGTAAATAGGGTGTATTGCTTCTTTAAACTCACCTCTCCAAAAAGAGATTTCTCTGGATTTAGATTTGCATTTCCTATTTCGAAACTTGCAATGCCATAGTGCAAACCAAAACTATATAATTCATTCACTGCTGGAGGTCTAAAACCGTAACTTAAGGTAGTATTTAACAGTAGGGTTTCACTTAATTTTTCTAACCAATTAAACACCATACTTAGTCCTTTAAATTGCGATTGATATCCATAGGTTTTATTAAACCTTTGGTAACTTGGCACATCTAAAAAACGCCAATCAAACCTTGAACCTAGGCTAACTTCTCCCGAAATAAACTCCTTTTTAATTAAGGCAAATGCACCTTGCGTAAAAGATTTAAACTCTGGAATAATAAACTGTAGTCCAGCAGTAGTATTGTATTGCCATTGGTTACTGAGTCCAAATTTTGCTTTCCAATGATGCGACAACTTTTGTTCAAAAACCAAATCCGCACTAATACTTTGAATTTCTAAATCAGTTGCAGGTTCGGCTCTTCGGTTAGGATTGAAAACAAATTCTGCATCATATTCTTGTCTGCTATTTACTTGTTGGGTATAATTGAGTTGAAAACGCTGATTGGCATTTGGTTCAAATTGCAATAAGGCATTCCATAGTGTATGTTTTACCTGCTGGTATGGTTTACCAATCTTATAGGTAAATGGAAGTATAACTAGAGGTTGCGTTGCCTTTAACGCTTGGTCTAAATCATTCAAATTACCAACATGAGAACCTACAAAAATACCTTGCATAGTTTGGTAAAAACTCAAATTGGTTTCTCCATACCATTTATTCTTTTTATAAGCCAAACCAACTTGCCCAGCAGCCTCCTTAAAGCCTGTATTGCTAATTACATAATCTGGCGCCCTGCTGTCTCCTGCCCTTCTTACCGACCCACTTGCTCTTGCAGCTAGCCATGCATTATCTTTAAAATCTCTTCTGCCTTCTAGCCCAATATTTGCAGCTCCTTGCTTATTATTACTCATACCTTGTAGGTTAAAAGTTGCTCCAATCCCTTTTTCTTTTCGCCACGCTTTGGGCAATAATCTTATTACCCCGCCAATGGCTTCTGGGCCATATTCTACTGTTGCTGCCCCTTTAATTACTTCTAACTCTTGCACCGCAAACGGGTCAACTTCTGGGCCATGGTCTTCACCCCATTGCTGACCTTCGATTCTTGAATTACCCTGCAGCGTTACCAATCTTTGGCTATGCAAACCTCTAATTACTGGTTTGGCTATATTACCCGAGGAGGAAATTAAACTAAGTCCATTAATCCCGTTCAACATAGCTGCTAGGTTTTGATTTAGTCTGCTTTGCAAGGCT
>JBIKKC010000139.1:0-6374 GCA_044360615.1 Bacteroidia bacterium
TCACATTTTCTGTGCGGGCAATATTGAGCACCAATGGAGAATAGAAGCGATTGGTTGAGGAGGAAGCTGCAACAGTTGGAGTTTGGGTTGGAGTTTGGGCAACAGGAGGAGGAGGAGGAGTTGGGGTAACAGTTTGGGCAAGGGCAACAGGAGGAGAAGAAACCCCAGCAGCTAAGGAAATAATTGCAATGGGGGCATTCACTGCCACTACATCTCCATCTTTAAATAACTTTTTTATAAGTATGCCTGCTTTAGGTGAAGGCACTTCCGAATCCACTTTATCGGTGGCTATTTCTAAAACAGTTTCGTCCATTGCAATGGCATCTCCTTCGTTTTTGGTCCAACGAATAATAGTTGCTTCTGCAATGCTTTCGCCCATTTTGGGCATCACCAGTTGAAATTCAGACATGTATCAAAAATTAAAATAAGTAGCTGGCAAATTTATCCGAAAATAGCAATTGAAAAAACTTTTCTGTTATAAACCCAGATAATTATCAGGCTTGCAGGGTACTCCACTCAAACTGCATTTCTACTAAACGCTTGTAAAGGCTATCATTTTTGGCCATTAGCGCTTCGTGACTCCCAGCTTCTAGCACGGTACCTTTATCTATTACTATAATTTTATCTGCATTTCTAACGGTAGATAAACGGTGTGCTATAACAAAGCTGGTTCTTCCTTTCATTAAATTTTCTAAGGCTTCTTGAACCAACTGTTCGCTTTCGGAATCTAGGGAACTAGTGGCTTCATCGAGGATAAGGATAGCAGGATTTTTAAGAATGGCGCGTGCAATGGCAATGCGTTGGCGCTGGCCTCCACTTAATTTAATGCCCCGCTCGCCCACAATGGTAGCATAGCCTTCTGGAAAGTTTTCTATAAAAGTTGAAGCATTGGCTTTTTGCGCCGCCTGTTTAATCTGTTCGTCGGTAGCGGCTGGATTGCCATAGGCTATATTCTCGCGAATGGAGCCCCCAAAAAGGATTACATCTTGCGGCACAAAAGCAATTTGGCTGCGTAACTCGGTTAAATCAAATTGCGTGCTGGCAAATTCATCATAAAAAATACTACCCTGTGTGGGTTCATAAAACTTTAATAGCAAAGAAGCAATGGTACTTTTACCTGCGCCACTGGGGCCTACCAAAGCTACTTGTTCGCCAGGGGCGGCGCTTAGGTTAATATTGTGGAGTACTTGCACATCTGGGCGGCCTGGGTAAGAAAAGGCAATATCTTTAAATTGCACTCCCCCTTTTAATACTTTGGCAATGGGTTTATTGCTATGTGTTAGCGCAACATCTTCTCCCTCTGCTCTAAGCAACTCTCTCACACGTTGGGTTGCCCCTAAGGTTTTTTGTAGTTGCGAAAACATATCTGCAAAGCCAGCAAAAGTGCCGCCCACAAAGGCAGAGAAAATAACAAACATGGTAAGGTCGCCCGCACTCATTTCTCCTTTTTGAATTAAGCCTGCACCGTACCACATAACAAAGGAGATAGCACCAAAAACACTAAAAATCATAAAGCTTACAAAAGCGCCGCGGTAGCGTGCATTGCTTATGGCAGTTTGCACTACGCCAAAAATGCTAGTTCGGTATCTGTGCATTTCGTGGGCTTCGCTTGTAAAAGCCTTAACAATAGAAATACCTTGAAAGGTTTCTTGCACAATGGTGCCACTTTCTGCCAATTGATCTTGCGCTTTGCGTGCCATTTTACGAATACGAACCCCAAAAACAACCGCCACTACAGCTATAAGCGGCACAACGGCCAACATTACTAAGGCCAGTTTTGTATTGATCCAAAAGATAAAACTAAGGCCAATAATTAAGGTAAAAATTCCTCTTAAAAATTCTGCCAAGGTAAAAGAAATGGCATCTTGTATTTGCGATAAATCTGAACTGAGCCTGTTGCTTAACTCCCCTACCCTTTGCTCGCTAAAGAAGCCCATAGATTGACTTAGTAACTTGCCGTATAAATCTACTCTAATGTTGGCCAGAGATTTTTCGCCTACTTCTGTAAGCAAATAAATGCGCATAAAAGAGAAGATGGTTTGAACCGAGAGTTGCAAGAAAAGTAAGAGTAGAATTGTATTTAAACTCCATTGAACGGTCTTTAGGTTCAAGCCGATAAAATCTGCACCTACATTTGCTTGAGGTAGGCTTACTTGGGCGCCAGGAGCTGCTGCATCTATCATTTTACCTAGCAGAAAAGGGAAAATCATGGTACTAAAAGCAGAGAGGGCAATAAAAACCAGGCTTAGTATAAACTTTGCTTTAAAGGGTTTGATATAAGCAAAGAGGGCGAGTGCTTCTTTTAAATTTTCCTTATTTATTTTTGCTTTTTCTGGTTCTTGTTTCAGATTACCATTGCTATTAAAACTTCTTTTTGCCATTGCAGGGGCAAATATAGAATGGGTATTTAAATTTCAACTATAATTTAGGTAAAAGGTTTTTTTAAAGCGATAAACAGATCAGTTTTAAGGAATATTTCATTAGGCTAATCCATTGTAATGTGTTTAGTGGCAAAGTGTATAAATACAAAGCGCGAAATAATTATTATAATTGCAATAGGTAGATTGCGCTAATAAAAGACTTTAGTTTAAAGACTAACAAAGCAAACTTTTAAAGAAAACAAACTCTTGAACTTCCACCCTCTTTCTCATACACAAATAAAACAGGTAAACAGCTTTGAAGCACTGGTTAGTGAGCCATTTAAGGGTGAGGTAAACGCTATGTGTTGGAATAGACCTTTGTATGGTGATTTTGAGGAAATAGTTAACAAGATACCATTTAACGGTACAATACTTGAGCTTAGTGAATCGATGCTTTTAAATTTATCTCTATCTGATGCAGGGAAATTAGCCAGAAGTATTATTTTAAATGACTTTAGCATGTTAAAGTCGATTGGCGCCTCTCCTACCCTTAACCTTATACAATGCTATGAGCGGGATAACGATAATCCTTTCTTTGCAACAGATGTTTACTCATTTCATGTAGATAGTTCGCCCATACCAACAGATACTTTCTTATGTACTTATGCTGGCGCACCAAGCGAACTTTTACCCAATGATCAAGCATTACAAAAGATATTGATACCAGAAATTCATAACGAGCTTAAAACATTATATGAAGGGCCAGAGGAGGGTTATGCGTCTTATGTAATTGAAAATTGTTATCATCTGCATTATCAACCCAAACCAAATGCAACTATAATTAACCTTGGTTTAGGCAACCTTTGGCGTTTGGCGGTAGATTACCCTGGGAGTGTTGTTAAACCTTGCGTGCATAGAGCTCCGATTGAAGGCAAGGGGCAGGTAAGATTATTGTTGATTTGCTAATTAAAGCGCTTTAAAATAAAAATCCTATTCGAAACGTAAATGCTTTACCGATTCTCCGCTATCTCTAAGTTCGATTAAAGAATCTATACCAATTTCGAGGTGTTTTTGCACAAAATTACTTGAAACAGCCGAATCGCTTTTGGAGGTTTTAACCCCTTCTGGCACCATGGGATTATCGCTTACAAGCAACAGTGCCCCCTTAGGAATTTCGTTTATAAAACCTACGATAAAAATGGTAGCTGTTTCCATGTCGATACCCATGGCACGTGTTTTTCTTAGGTAATCTTTAAACTGTTCGTCGTGCTCCCAAACGCGGCGGTTAGTGGTATACACGGTGCCGGTCCAATAATCTAGATCATGTTTTACGATGGTTGCAGAAACGGCTTTTTGCAATCTAAAAGAAGGCAATGCTGGAATTTCATCCATGATATAATCGCTGCTGGTACCCTCGCCTCTAATGGCAGCAATGGGAAGAATAAAATCTCCCACTTTTGTTACTTTTTTGAGTCCGCCGCACTTACCTAAAAACAAGGCAGCTTTTGGTTTAACAGCACTTAATAAATCCATACAGGTAGCAGCCATGGCAGAGCCCATACCAAAATTAATGATGGTAATGTTTTCTGCGGTAGCGGTTTGCATAGGTTTATCTTTACCCATTAGTGGCACATTAAATTTATCTGCAAACAATTCTACATATTGAATAAAATTGGTTAACAAAATATACTCTCCAAACGCCTCCAAAGGCCTACCTGTGTAGCGGGGAAGCCAATCGTTTACAATTTCTGCTTTAGTTTTCATGGTGAATGAGTTGAAGGTGGAAATGTATAAAATTAGTTGATAAAACAATAATTGCTCACTAGAAAAATCTATTACGCAATACTTAAATCTTACAAATAGGAAAATCGTGTAAGCTAATGCAGACACAGGATTGAGGAAGATTTAGATTCGCCATTTTAGTTAATTGAAAGTTGGGATCAACCAAGAAAAATGAGTGCAGCCTAACTTGCGAAATAAAAAATTATGACTTGGAAAATCACACCAATACAGCATAATGGAACTTCGCGCTTAAAGGTTGAGTTTGAAAATATACCAGCTTTAAATAAAAAAATAAGGAGTATAAGTGGCGCACTTTGGAGTTCTACTTTGAAATCTTGGCATTTACCAGATACGGTAGAAAGTAGAACACAATTAAACCTATTTGATCCTAGATTAGAATTATCAAAAACAGAAAACGATGAAAGAGAAAAAAACCTATCCTCTTCTGGCGTAACATCTGAAATTATTGAGGCCTTGAAGCAGTTTGAATATTACTTACAATCTAAGCGATACAGAGCAAATACGATAAAATCTTACAAGGATGCCTTATTAAGTTTTTTAAAATTCTGGTTGGAAAAACCTATTTCAGAACTAGATGTGCAAGACCTATTGGTTTATAACAATGAATACATCATAAAACATAAACTATCTGCATCGTATCAAAGTCAAATTGTAAATGCAATTAAGCTTTATTTTGCTACAGTGCAAGGTTCAAAAATGGACTTATTGCAAGTGCATAGACCAAAAGTACCAAAGAAAAATCCGAATGTTTTGAGTAAGGAAGAAATAAAGCGATTACTTACTTCTATGATAAATATAAAACATAAGACCATGTTAACGCTTACTTATGCGTGTGGCTTAAGGTGCGGAGAGGTTCTGAATTTAAAGCTAAATGAGATAGATAGTAATAGATTAGTAATTTATATAAAAGATGCAAAAGGAGGCAAAGATAGAATGGTACCCATTAGCTTAAAACTAGTAGAGGAATTGCGTGATTATTATATAAAGTATAAACCTAAAATCTATTTGTTTGAGGGAATTACAAAAGGTGAAAAATATGATGAACGAAGTTTTCAGTCGGTTTTGAAACAAGGAATAAAACATGCAGGAATAAATAAGCCCGTTACTTTGCATTGGCTTCGTCATAGTTATGCTACCCATTTATTAGATTCGGGTACTGATTTAAGGTTTATCCAAGAATTGTTAGGACACAAAAGCAGCAGAACAACTGAAATATATACACACGTAAGCACAAGAGAATTAAAGAATATTATATCGCCTTTTGACACGCTTTAAAAATGAGATTATAAATAAGGATAAGATAAACAACTCTTTTTTGAGAGTTTAAAAGGTCAAGTGAAGGTGGACTTAAGAAGGCAGATTTTGGTTATCAACCTTCTTAAGAAAAATTGGTATAAAACAGACGATTCAATTATACAAAAATTTGTATCTTTGCTTATCTCATAATTATTCGATAAAAAATGGAAAGTATTACAGTTTACCCAAAAAATGAAAAGCAAAAATCTCTGTTAAAATCATTACTAGAAGAAATGAAAGTTAGGTTTGAGATTGCAACTTCAAAGGATGAAACCATACTTAGTGAAAAGGTTTTTTTTGCAAAAATTGACGAATCAATATCTCAAGCTGAAAATGGGGAAACTAAAATATTATCTAAAGACAAGCAAAAAGAGTTTTTGGGGTTATGAGCTATACGATTGTTATAACCCTTGATGCTGAAAAAGACATTGAAAAGTTTAAGAAATCTGGTGACAAAAAGGTTTTATTAAAAATTGACAAATTATTAGATGAACTAAGGGTGCAACCTAAGAGAGGGATAGGCACTAAAAATGAGATAAAATTACTCAATTATATTTTGCATTTCTCCAATTATTTTCCTTAATTGCATATAAAGGTTTGCAAATTTGCCAGCATTGGATAACTGCAAAACTTTGGCAAACAACTTCGGCATTTGAATGTGCGTTAAGTCAATTAAAAATGTAAAAACATGCAACAATTGAGGTTAAATTCAAGAATCCATATAATACCATTTTTATACAGCAAGCACTCATTCCTGAGCAGTTTGCACTTTATTTTAATCGCCAATAAATGAGTTGTGCGTCATACCCAGAGATGCTGCAATAGTTGGAGAATTGAGAAAGAATTTGTATTTTCACATTGTGAAAAAGAAAAAGGAAATACATCTAGACTTTGTTATTGACAAACTAACAAACT
>JBIKKC010000140.1:0-6345 GCA_044360615.1 Bacteroidia bacterium
ATACTCTACCGCAGATAGAGATAGTTTGCATGTGCGCTTTGCAGATGAAGCTGTTTGTATTGGTCCTCCCCCTTCACAACTTTCCTATCTTAGCATTCCCAATATTATTGCTGCGGCAGAAATAACCAATTCAGATGCTATACATCCTGGTTATGGCTTCCTTTCAGAAAATGCAAAATTTTCTCAGGTTTGCCGCGACCATGGCATTAAATTTATTGGAGCAAGTCCAGAAATGATTAATGCAATGGGTGATAAATCTAATGCCAAAGCGACTATGAAAAAAGCTGGAGTACCTGTAATTCCAGGTTCGGACGGACTTTTAAAAGATGCAGAAGAAGGAAAAGCCATTGCAAAAGAAATAGGATATCCTGTTATCATTAAAGCAACTGCTGGTGGCGGTGGAAGAGGTATGCGCATTATTTGGGCAGAAGAAGAATTTGAAAAGAATTGGGACAGTGCACGTCAAGAATCTGCCGCTGCTTTTGGAAACGATGGAATCTACATGGAAAAGTATGTAGAAGAACCAAGGCATATCGAAATTCAATTAGCAGGTGATCAATACGGAAAAGTTTGTCATCTTTCTGAACGCGATTGTTCTATTCAACGCAGACATCAAAAATTGGTAGAAGAAAGTCCTTCTCCATTTATGACCGATGAGTTAAGAGAAAAAATGGGAAATGCAGCTGTTGCAGGTGCATCGGCTATTAGATATGAAGGTTTAGGAACCATAGAATTTTTAGTAGACAAACACCGCAACTTCTACTTCATGGAAATGAATACGCGTATTCAGGTTGAGCATCCAGTTACAGAAGAAGTAATTAATTTTGACTTGGTAAAAGAACAAATATTAATTGCAGCAGGTGTGCCAATTAGCGGCAGAAATTATTATCCTACTCGTCATTCTATTGAAGTACGTATTAATGCCGAAGATCCTTATAATAACTTTAGACCAACACCTGGTAAAATAGAGTATTTACATAAGCCAGGTGGGCATGGAGTGCGCGTAGATACACATATTTATGCAGGCTATACCATTCCGAGTAATTATGATAGTATGATTGCCAAAATGATTGTAACCGCCCAAACCCGCGAAGAAGCCATTATTAAGATGGAAAGAGCGCTAAGTGAGTTCATCATCGAAGGACCTGGATTAAAAACTACCATTCCACTTCAAATGCAGTTAATGCAAAATGAAGATTTTAAGAAAGGTAATTTTACAACAGCTTTCATGAATACTTTTGAGATAAAAAAGTAAAACAAAACGGCTTGGCAAATCCTTATTTATTCAATCATGATTGAATTATTAGTGATGCAGCTTTTCTTGCCGCCCGTGTTGGGTTACTTGGCTACTACCAAAGGTTATAAATTTTGGCCTTGGGTTATCATAGGTTTTTGCGTTCCTGTACTATCAGTCTTCATTTTATTTGCTATGAAAAAACGTTGGGTTCAACCCGATGAAAGAAAGCGCGCTGTTTACGTAAATACCGATAAAATTTTATGGAGCCAAGAATGGCATAAAAAAAATAAGGAATTGCGAAAAAACGAGAATAGTTATTAGGCCTAATGACCTGCACTAGCCTTTACTTCATCTACATTAATGCCCTGGCTTTTTAAAATTGCTTTTGCACGCAAAGCAAAAAAGGCTAGGTAAGCAAAGCACAATACTGGGATAAAATAGGAAATATGAATTCCCATATCATCGGCAATTTTACCTTGAATTGGAGGAATAATTGCTCCACCTAAAATCATCATAATCAAAAATGAAGAACCTTGAGAAGTGTATTTACCTAGGCCACTAATAGACAGGGAGAAAATACTTGGCCACATAATACTGCAGGCTAAACCACCACTGATAAAGGCGAATAAGGCTAAATTTCCTGTGGTTAATAATCCAATAACCATTCCAGCAATACCAATGCCTGCAAATAATAGTAAAGTTTTGGCAGGCTTTTCATTTCCAATAAAAAAGGCCATTACAGCAATTAAAATACAAACTGCGTAAGGTATCAGAGGGGCAATTGCATTACCACTAAGGAAGTTTATCAATAGAATTATCCCAAAGGCAATAAAGGGAACTATAAAAGTTAAAACCTTACGAGTAAAAGTATTGATATTAAAGGCAGATAGGGCACCTGTCCAACGTCCAATCATTAAACTTCCCCAATACAAACTAATAAAATTTGAAATAGCAGATTCATCATATCCTCCAAATTCTGGCAACTTAAGCAAAGCACCCATATTACTTTGAATTCCAACCTCAACCCCAACATAAGTAAAAATGGCTAACATACCTAAAATCAATTGAGGATATTGCATGGCACCCCAGCCATGGGCATCATTCCTGGCCTTATTTAGGGTATACAACAAAATTCCTACGATAACTGCTAAACTAATATAGATAAAATTGGCAGAAAAAGTAGCTGGCAGAAAATCGGTAAAAAACAATAATATAGCCACTGGAATAGCAATTATGGTTAAAGTTTTAGTTGCCTTTTCACTGCTTTCTATTTCTTCATCACTTGTAACTTTTGGTAGGCTTTTATTGGTGAAAAAGAAGATAGCCACCAAAGCAAACAGCACGGCCAAAATTAAATACAAGGTTTGTATACTACTTATAGAAGGTTCTACTGCAGCGCCAATAGTACCAAACAAAACAATACTAACAATAATAGGCCCCAATAAGGTACCTAGAGAATTTATTCCTCCAGTAAAGTTTAATCTGTGTGTACCTGTTTCTATTGAACCAAGCGCTACCACAAAAGGTTGTGCGGAGGTTTGCTGTAAAGAAAAGCCTAAAGCTATAATAAAGAATGCACCGAGAATCATACCAAAAGTTACCGTAGCCAAACCAGAAAAAATAGCCAGTAAACCAGCTCCAATAACTGAGGCTATTAAACCATACACAATGCCGCTTTTATAGCCTATTTTATTTAGCACATCATGCTTGTTGTATTGAGATAAAAGATATAATAAAAAGGATCCGAAAAAATAAGCGGCATAAAAAGAGGCATCAATTAATTGCGATTCGTATTGTGTTAAATTAAAATGACTTTTGCAAAAAGGAATAAAAATTCCATTGGAGGCGGCCACAAATCCCCAGAAAAAGAACACAACGGCAAGGGTGTACAAAGATGTTTGTTGTTTAGAACTGCTCATATGCATAGTTTAATTGGGGTAAATAACATAAAGCCTTTCTAAAAAGCAAACTTTTTTTAAGGATTTGAAATAGTTCTTTAAATTTGATCATAATAAAAGCTAATAATTAGTTTATATAAAATAATTATCTTAGTACCAGTAAAAGCAACAATTATGATAAGTAAAATAGTAGTCCCAACAGATTTTTCTGCGCCAGCAGAACAAGCATTAAATTATGCCATTGAACTTGCCAAGAAAACCAAGGCAAGCATCACCTTGCTGCATATTAACCAAGTTGCTATGGTTGATGCCTCCATGCCGGCAGAGACCTATCAGTTTCTAGTTAAAGAAATTGAAGAAATGACTAAAGAAGGTATGGATAAGTTGGCTAAAAAACTACTGATACCTTCTGGCATTGCCTATACCACAGAAACTAGATACGGTTTTGTTTCCGAAGAAATTTGCGAAATAGCCAAAAAGGATGAAGCTGATTTAATTATAATGGGCACTACTGGCGCTAGCGGTGCTGCAGAAATATTAATAGGTAGCAATGCTGCTTCTGTTGTAGCCAAATCTGCTGTACCTGTTTTGGTAATTCCTAAAGACCTTAACTTTAAAGAGTATACCAGAATTGTTTATGCCACAGATTACAATGAGCCCGAGTTTCCTGCCCTTATGCGCTTAATTTATTTTGCAGAACTTTTTGACTGCCCATTAGATGTAATACATGTGAAATCGGATGCTGATAAATACTTTAATATAGAAAATAATTTCTTTAAAAAGAATAAGGCAAATATTACCTATCCTAACATAAATTATATCCAATTAGAAAAAGGAGATATTATTCAAAGTATTAACCATTATGTGGAAGAGAACCACGGCGACTTATTGGTAATGGCTAAACATAACCGAAGTTTCTTTGATAGACTCTTTCACAGAAGCCTATCAAAGAAAATGGCTTATCATACTAAGATTCCTTTATTGGTTTTGGTTAAGGAGTAATTCCTTAACCATTCATAGAAGCTAAAAACTCTTCGTTAGAGCGAGTTCCTTTCATGTTCTTTAACATCAGGTTCATTGCCTCTTCTGTATTCATATCTGCCAAGTGATTTCTTAACACCCAAATACGTTGTAAGGTAGTTTTATCTAATAGCAAATCGTCTCTTCTTGTACTTGAAGAAATGATATCTATTGCAGGGAAAATACGTTTATTAGATAGTTTTCTATCCAACTGCAACTCCATATTACCTGTACCTTTAAATTCTTCAAAAATTACATCATCCATTTTTGAACCGGTATCTGTAAGCGCAGTAGCAATAATGGTTAATGAGCCGCCACCTTCAATCTTGCGAGCAGCGCCAAAGAAGCGTTTAGGTTTATGTAAAGCATTAGCATCTACCCCACCAGATAATATTTTACCTGAAGCAGGTTGCGCTGTATTAAATGCTCTTGCCATACGCGTGATGGAGTCCATAAGAATAACAACATCATGACCACATTCTACTAACCTCTTAGCTTTTTCTAAAACTATATTTGCAAGCTTTACGTGTTTCTCTGCTGGCTCGTCAAAGGTAGAAGCAACCACTTCTGCGCGTACACTGCGTTGCATATCGGTAACCTCTTCTGGACGTTCATCTATTAATAGAATAATAAGATAAACCTCTGGATGATTTTTTGAAATGGCATTCGCAATATCTTTTAACAAAATAGTTTTACCTGTTTTTGGTTGTGCAACTATAAGTCCGCGTTGCCCTTTACCTATAGGTGCTAATAAATCTATGATGCGTGTAGAATAAGAATCTGAACCATCTGCTAACCTTAATTTTTCATCTGGAAACAGTGGTGTTAAATGTTCAAATGCCACACGATCGCGCACCTCTGAAGGAATACGGCCATTGATAGAACCAACTTTTACCAAAGCAAAATATTTCTCTCCTTCTTTAGGAGGTCTAACCGTACCTAAAACCGTATCGCCAGTTTTTAAGCCAAATATTTTTACTTGAGAAGGCGCCACATACACATCATCTGGTGAAGGCATATAATTGTAATCCGATGAACGCAAAAAGCCATAGCCATCTTGCATCATTTCTAAAACACCTTCTGCATCCACAATTCCATCTAACTCTTGAAATACAACACGCTCTGGGCGCTCTTGACGCTCGGGCCTATTATCTTGACGTTCTGCAGGGGCAACCATGTTCTCGTTACGGTTCTCATTACGATTATCATTACGGTTCTCGTTACGATTCTCATTACGATTCTCATTACGGTTCTCGTTGCGATTCTCGTTGCGATTTCTATTGTTTTGATCGCGCCATTTGTTCTCCCTTTTTTCAAAAGGAGGTCTTTTTTCAGGAACAGTAGTCACAGGTGCATTTGCCGTAGCAGGAGCAATTGGAGCATCCACATTAGCAATTTCAACTGTTTTAGCTTCTACCACTTGGGGTTCGGCTTTACTAATTACAGGTTTACTTATCGCTTGTGGTTCTTCTGTAACTGTTGCAGAAGCATCTTTAACTAATTTAGGTCTACCTCTTCTTTTCTTAGGAGCTTGCGCATCCTCATTGGAATTTACTTCAGGCGATTCACCTGTTTCGTCAATCATCATGTGTTGTATGAGTGTTTTGTTGAGAAAATAATTCTACCGGACCGCAGCACCAAAATAGGACACTTAGAAAGCCAGTGGGAATTGAATTGTTAATGCAAGGATAAGGATATTTTTTTGTATTACAAGATTTTTTTAAACGCCTGAGCTTTACTACAAACGCCAACGAATTCCGCCATAAACCATGCGACCAAAAACAGGCCCCCAAATCATGGTAGCATCAAAATATTGGCCATATGGATTTGTAGGATCAACAATTGGATTAGTTTGTTTAAAATTTAAAATATTCTCGCAACCAAGGTAAACATCTAGACCTTTTTTGAGACCTTTACTTACTTGACCATTAAACAACCAATAGGGCTGTGAATAAGCAGCCCAACCTAAACTTGTGTTTTCTGCATAAAAGGATTTAGGTAAACGTTTTGAACCAATAATATTTGCGGTTAAATCAAACGTCCATTTGCTTTTTGTTTGATAACCTAGGTTTAAAAAGCCTCTATGTTTTGCCAACATAGGATCAAGGAAATCACCATTTAAAAGGGCTGTTTTTACATCATAATAGCGGTAAGCCAAACGAACATCAAATCTTCTTAATGGAGAATAAT
>JBIKKC010000019.1:0-18985 GCA_044360615.1 Bacteroidia bacterium
CATAGCACGCCATGGAATTGCAGCAGAAAGTGTTGCAATGAAAGGTTGCGATATTGCTATTGGTACTTCTTCTCATTTGTGCGCAAGACATGAGCAGGAAAGCAAACGTAAAGTACATTTATTGGCAAATGCAGCAGATTATAGTACGTTTAAAAATGCAATGAATAGAGATTTGGAAATGCCTATTGAAATGCGTGCATTTACTAAACCTGTAATTGTTTATACAGGCCATTATAGCGATTTAAGAATGGACCATGAATTGGTTAAAAAGCTTTCTGCAGAATTTTTAGACTATGAAATTTTATTTGTTGGAACCTACGAAGCAGGCGACCTTAAACGTTTTGGAATTTCTGAATTAACTAATCTGCATTTTATTGGTTCAAGACCTATTGAACAATTGCCAAATTATTTAAAGCATGCAAAGGTGGCTATTATTCCATATGCCAGTAATACGTTAACAGCAGGAATTTATCCGTTAAAAATTAACGAATATTTAGCGGCAGGTATTCCATGTGTCTCTACCAACTTTAGTAAAGATATTGCTTCTTTTAAAGAGGTAATTTATTTGGCTGAATCACATTCCGATTTTATTGATAAGATAAAAATTGCTTTACAAGAAGATATTAATTTAAAACTAGAAGCCCGCATGGCTGTTGCCGCTTCAAATTCTTGGCGCATGCGCATTACTAAGTTAGAAGGATTGATTGAAGATTTTGTTGCAGGTAAGCCTGTTTAGATAAAGCCATTCCACTTTCTTATGAACCACTCACCAGCTAGCAACAAGAATATTAAGCCAAAAATCCATTTCTGTTGAATAAGCGTGCTGAGTATTTCCTCTTCATAAACTACAGGTTTCATTTTGGCGTTATTGCTTAATTCGTTTTGAAGGTCTTTTATGTTATTAGGTAAATAGAACTTAGCGCCAGTTTCTTGCGCCAAGTTTTGTAAGAGAAGATGGTCGGCGCGCAATTGGTATAATTCTGCTTGAACCGACTTTACACTGAATTTTCCCTTCTTAATAGGGTAATTGGTTTGGTTTGCCACTTTAGCTTCATAGGCGTAATTTCCAGGTGGTAATTTGCCTGCATCTAACTCGTATGCCTTGCTATTTTTACTAAAAGTATAGGTGTACTTTTTGCCTTGTTCGTTTATGAAGTTAATGCCAATTTCTTTGTCTTGAATTAATTCATAGCTTTCGTTGTAAAGTTCTGCTTCTAATAGTACAGATTCATTTTCATCGAAGCTAAGTTTAATGGGGTTTACTCTAAACTTACTTTGGTCGTTTTTGCCTGCTGTAAATTGAACAATCTTAGCAAGTAAACCTTCTGTTATTTGTTGGTTTTGGTTCAACAAGAACTCTTGTAAGCGCCAACGCCAAAAGCCTTCTCCGCAAAGCACCGCATTTTGTGTTCCTTTACTTTGGCTAAAGAATAAAAGGGGTAATTCTGTTTTTACATAACCTATTTGTTGGGTTAATAATACTTGGGCATCCGCTGGCGTTTTATAAGTGCCATAAGGAGTAAATAACGGAGCCAATTTCTTGCTTAATTCCCCCAATTGTTGGTCGATAAGGAACAAAGAAAAATCTTCTTTTAAAATAGCTTGTGCTTCGTTAAAGTTTTGCTGTGGGCCCACAATATTAACTATACCTAATCTGCTTAAAGCATTGGTATTGCTTTGTTTGCCAAGTATGAAAAAGATGGGTTTGTTTTTTTGTTGTAACGTTTTAATTAAGTTTTCTCCTAAGCCATTGTTACCCGGCAATTGATGCAAAATGAATAAGGAGGCCTCATTTAAAAATTCCTCTTTGTATTCTTGTACTAAGAAGCTTTGCACTTCGTAGTTGGGGTTTGTTTTTAGGCTTTGAACTATGGCGCTTACATCTGGGTGCGGACTCTGAGCTACCAATACAATTTTTTGTTTGGTTTTGATAGCCTGCACCTGAATGGTATACGTATTGTTTTTTAAATTACTTTCACCTGCGAGTGGCGAAAGGCTTATGGTATAAGTATGCAAGCCTTCTTTAGCCGCAGGAAGTGTTAAGTTAAGTTGTTCTTGAAATGGGTCGTTGGCAATTGTGGTGTTGCCCTTAAGCAGGGTAGTATTTCCTTCGTTAATAGTATAGTTTAGGTTGCTGCCTTTATAGTAATTAGCAGCAATGGCTACTTGAATGGTAAAGTTATTTCCTTCATATACCAATTCATTAAAGCGTACTTGTTTAATCCAAGTATCTTTTCTGCGAGTAGTATCTCCTAAGCCAATTGTATAAACGGGAGTTTTGTTTTGTGCCCCTTTGTAGATAGGATTTTCACCGCGGTTATAGATACCATCACTTGCCAAAACTATTGCGGCAAGGTTTAAGTTGTAATGCTCGTTTTCTATGGTTTCTAGCGCATCGGATAGGTTACTCAGTTTGTCTTTAGAATTTAGCGTGTCATTTAAGCGCGTAAACTCTCCAAAAGCATAGGTTTTTATTTCAAAATTTTCTCCAAGTTCATTTTTAAGTTTAGCAAGTTCGGGCAGCACAATTTCGTTAAGTTGCTCGTTATTTTTTTGGTTCAAAACACTTTCGGAATTATCTAAGGCAATAGCAATAATGGGCTTAAGTGTTTCTTGTTTGAGATACTTAAATAAAGGACCAAGTAATAAAAAGCAGATGATAAAAAGGCTTAGGAAGCGCAAACCATTAAGTATGTATTGAAGCCCCTTTTTTTCGAGTTTAAGGGGGTTATTTTGGTACAATAAAAAGGATAGGCCTGCCGACAGAATTAAGCTGGCAATGATCCAAAGAAAAGGGAATTGAACACTAAAACTCATGCCAGGTTACATCACCATACCGCCGCAAACATTAATGGTTTGACCGCTAATATAGGCAGAAGCATCTGAGGCAAGAAAGAGCACACAATTGGCCACATCTTCTGGTTTGCCGCCACGTTTTAAAGGAATACCTTTTATCCATTCTGCCTTAACTTCTTCGTTTAAAGTTTCGGTCATTTCGGTTTCTATAAAGCCAGGAGCAATGGCATTGCAGCGTATATTTCTTGAACCTAATTCTTTGGCCACACTTTTAGTTAAACCTATCATACCTGCTTTAGAAGCAGCGTAATTGGCTTGCCCAGCATTGCCTGTAATACCTACCACAGAGGTGATATTGATAATAGAGCCATGTTTGGCTTTCATCATTGGTTTCATAACGGCTTTGGTCATGGCAAAGGCAGATTTAAGATTGGTATCCAAAACATCATCCCATTGTTGTTCGCTCATGCGCATCATAAGGTTATCTTTGGTAATACCAGCGTTATTTACTAAAACATCTAGTGAACCAAATTCCTTTAAAATTTCATCCACTAATTTTTCGGCTTCTGCAAATTCTGCTGCATTGCTTTGGTAACCTTTGGCCTTAATGCCTAGGCCTTGAAGCTCTGCCTCAAATGCTTGTGCTTTCTCAACTGAGCTTACAAAAGTGAAAGCAATATTTGCGCCTGCTTTGGCTAGGGTTTGGGCAATTCCTTTTCCTATACCGCGTGAAGCGCCAGTAACGAGTGCTGTTTTTCCTTGTAAATTCATGTAATACTTCTTGGTTTGGCGAATATAGGAAATTTTAATCTTTTCTAATTTTTAGAATTTGCTCTTTATGACTTGGGTTTCCTATGAGGTTAAAGGTAATAGTCTCATTATTTCGCAAACTGGTGTTCGTACAATTCTTTATAATACATACTATTTTGAAGCAGGCTTTCATGGTTACCGCGTTCTACAATATGTCCTTTCTCCAAAACCAAAATTTCATCGGCATGGGCAATGGTGCTAAGGCGATGGGCAATCATGATGCTGCTTCTGCCTTTGCGCATTTTCTCTATGGCTTCTTGAATGATTTCTTCCGTCTCATGGTCTATAGAAGAGGTTGCTTCATCTAATACCAATACTGCTGGTTGGTGCACCATGGCACGCACAAAGGAGATTAATTGTCGTTGGCCTACACTTAGCGTTGCGCCTCTTTCCATTACTGTTTGTTGGTAGCCATTGGGCAATTGCATGATGAAGTTATGTGCTCCCAAGTTTTTCGCTGTTTCAATTACTGTTTCATCGCTAATGCTGGTATCATACAATTTAATATTGTCCATTACCGACCCGCTAAATAAAAACACATCCTGCAATACAACCGCAATTTTCTTTCGTAGACTTTCTAAAGTAAATTCTCTAATATCGGTACCATCTAAACAAATACTGCCATGGTCTATTTCGTAGAAACGACTAAGCAAATTAATGATGCTACTTTTGCCTGCACCTGTAGCCCCTACAATAGCTAAGGTTTGGCCTTGTGAAACTGAAAAAGAAATTCCATTAAGCACTGGTTGATTTGGTACATAGGCAAAATGAACGTCCTTGAAAGCGATATTCCCCTTGCAATTTTCAAGTGTTAAAGTTCCTTCCTTCTCCTTAGGCGTCTCATCGTCTAACAATTGAAAAATACGCTCAGAAGCTACCATTCCCATTTGCAGATTATTAAAGCGGTCTGCCAATTGTCTTATTGGTCTAAAGAATAAGTTTAGGTACATAATAAACGCAACCAAAACCCCAATAGAGGTTTCTCCAATAATTACGCCTTTAGCGCCATACCAAACCAATAAGCCCACTGCTACGGCTCCTAAAACTTCTACTACCGGAAAGAAAACAGAGTAGTAAAACACACTTTTGATATTGGCATCCCGATGCTCTTTATTAATGGCATTAAACTTTTCATACTCTTGCGTTTCTTGGTTAAACAATTGCACAATTGCCATGCCTGTTAAGTGCTCTTGCACAAACGTGTTTAATTGAGCCACTTTATTTCTTACCTCTTCAAAACTGCTTTTTACCGCTTCTTTAAATAAATAGCCGCTATAAAAGAGCAAAGGCAATACAGATAGGCAAATGAGAGATAGTTTAACATCAGTGCCAAACATAAGGGCCAACAATACAATTATTTGTAGAAGGTCGCCTACTATGTTAATCATACCTTCACTAAACACTTCGCTAATTACTTCAATATCGCTAATGCTTCTTGTAACTAAGGTGCCAACGGGTGTCTTATCAAAATAAGATTGTTTTAAAGAGGTAAGGTGCTTAAATACTTTATTGCGTAGATCATATATAATTTGTTGCCCTAAGAAATTAGATAATAAAGTACCCCACCATTGCATCAAAGCACTTATGCCAAGTATAAAAAGTAGGAACAAACTCATATTAAGCAATCCTGGACCATCTCCTACTGCAATGTATTTGTCTATGATAATTTGAATAAGATAAGGTCTGTAAGGTCCTAAAATGGAGATACCTACTGTAAGAAATACTGCTGTAAAAAACTTGTTTTTATAGGGCAGTGCCAATGCAAAAATGCGCACTAGCAATCCCCAATTCACTGTTTTTTTCTTCTCTTGTTGCATGGGTTAAAACCTTGCCATAAATTTTATATTTACCCTTCTATTGGTTAGGTAATTAGGCACTGCGTATCGGTTGGCAGAAACATCTTCTATCCAAATATAACTAATGGTATTGTTTACACCCAATAGGTTAAATACTTCTAATCCTACCCAAGCGCTTTGTATGTTCTTCTTCCAAAAGTTATCTCGCTCCTTGTTATCTTCTGCAATTAAAACTCTATTTATTCCTAAATCTACCCTTCTGTAACTAGGCATTCTGTAAATATCATTGTACCTGTTTTGGTCGGGCACGCCAAAGGGTAAGCCACTGCCATAAACTAGGTTTAAGTTCATTCTTAGCTTTGGATTTTTACGCAAATAATCTTGAAAGTAAATGGCAAAGTTAACGCGCTGGTCTGTTGGTCTTGGAACATAAGAAGGTGTAATAGGATTTCCTTGTGCATCCAAAGCACCTGTAATTTTTTCTTGCGTTTTTAGGATGCTCAAACTGGCCCAACTTTCTGCACCTTTTACAAATTCCCCATTCACTCTAAAGTCTACTCCAGTTGCATAACCACTAGAATTGTTATTGGCAAAATAACGAATACGCACATTATCAATTTCGTATGGAATTAAGTTATCTAATTTCTTATAATACACTTCTCCAATAAACTTAAAGGGTCTGTTCCAAGCAGTAAAATTCATATCGCCACCAGCCACATAATGTATGGCTCTTTGGGCTTTAATATTTGGGTTCAACACACCATTAAAATCTCTTAACTCTCTATAAAAAGGGGGTTGATAATACCAACCGTAAGCAGCTTTTAATAGCCAATCTCTGCGCAACTTTCTGCCATCTTTTGCTTCTCTAACCTGTCTATTGTATTTGCGGTTTGGTTCAAACCCAAATTGTACTCTCGGACTCACCACTATTTGTTGGTTATAGCTCCAATAATTAAATCTTAGTCCATAAGTAAGCGTGGCATTATAGCTTTTGCTTAAGGTTTGCGAGTTCTGCAGGTAGCCATTCATGCGATAAGATTCTAGGTTAAGCCGCGTGCTTAAGTAGCTATTTAACTCAAAATTACCGTTGGTATCTATGGGTGGACGCGAGAAGCCAGAAGAGTCATCGTAATACCATTCGTGCAATTTATCTTGTATCTTTTCTGTTTGCACAAAAGCACCCCATTGCAAGTTATGATTGCCAAGTGTATGGTAACCTCTGTGGCCAATGTTACTCACTTGAGAAACCACTGCGTTTCGGGCGTTGGTAATAAAATAACCTACGCCTCTAAGGCTTCTGGCTTGGGCAAAATTGTCTGAACCTAAGTCTGTTTCAATATCACTTAAACGATAGGCACCTTCTACTGTAAAGATTTCATTTTCGTTTGAATAAAAAGTGGAAGCAATTAATTTCAACCGGGTTTTATTACCAGGTTGATAATCTAAAGTAGCGGCTCCCATGCCAGTTTGGTATTCTAATAGGTCTGAACCTTCAAAGAAAATATTTAAAGAATAGGCTCTGTTTACAGTGCCAAAAGTGGTTTCTCTATTTTGGGGTACAAAGTAATATTTGTTGCGTGCATAGCTGCCCAACACACTTAAGCTAAGGTTATCTTTAAGGTGAAAATTAAGTAATGTTTGCACATCATAAAAGGTTGGTTGATAATCGCCTTGCACATCAAAAGTGCCTAGCACGTAGGCGTTACTCCAATAGCGAGCCCCAATTAAATAGGTAAAGCGAAGGTCTTTGGATGCGCCTTCTACATGTGTTTGTAAGCCTAGTAAACTGGCGGTGGCAGAGGCTCCAAATTTCTTTGGGTCTTTGTATTTAATATCTAGTACAGAACTCATTTTATCCCCATAACGGGCTTCAAAACCGCCTGCAGAAAATTTAACGTTTTGAACCAACTCTGTATGTATAAAACTCAATCCTTCTTGTTGTCCGCTGCGTGGTAGAAAGGGTCTATAAATTTCTATGTCGTTAACATAAATTAAATTTTCATCGTAATTACCTCCACGCACATTGTATTGCGAGCTTAGCTCATTGTTGGATGATACACCGGGCAAGGTTTTAAGGATTTGTTCGAAAGAGCCACTTACATTGGCCAAGGTACTTACTTTTTTTGGGTCTATGGTATACATAGAAACCTTTTCTCTATCACGTTCTTCGCTTACTACAAAGGTTTTTAATGAAACTCCAAATTCAAGTTGCACATTTAGTCTAAATTTTTCTCCCGGGTCTAAAGCACGAATCTCTACTTTTTTTGGAGGTCTCCCAACATAGGTAAAAACTAGTGTGAAGGTTATATTGGAAGGCACTTGTAAACTAAACACACCGCGTTGGTCGCTCATGCCAGTTATGCTGGTGGGTAACACCTGAATATTTACATCGGCAATGGCATTTTCTAAAGTATCGCTAACTACGCCAAAAAGGGTAGCTTTTTGCTGTGCCAGAGAAGGCAGGGCAAAAAGGAGGAAGATACCTATTAAAAATGATTGAGTTAATTTGTTCAACGCCTTACTTAACGATTAAGCTACGGTGGTGGTATTATGCTGTAAATTTTTTAAGGAACTTATGGTTTCTGTAGGGTTTTTTGAACCAAACACATAATTGCCAGCCACCAACACGTGAGCACCTGCTGCCAATAAAAGAGGCGCTGTTTGTGCATTTACGCCACCATCAATTTCTATAAGGCAAGAAGAGCCGCTCTCGTCTATCATTTGGCGCAATTCTTTACATTTTTGGTAAGTTTGTTCAATAAATTTTTGTCCGCCAAAGCCAGGATTTACACTCATCATACAAACTAGGTCGGTATCTTTTATTACATCTTTTAGCAAACTTATGGGGGTATGTGGGTTAATGGCAATGCCTGCTTTCATGCCTTCTTCTTTAATGGCATGCAAGGTGCGGTGCAGGTGCGTGCAAGCTTCGTAATGCACCGATAAAATCTCGGCACCCACTGCTTTAAACTCTTTGATATAGCGCTCGGGTTGCACAATCATAAGGTGTACATCTAGCGGTTTTTTAGCCAAGTTTTGTATGGCCTTAATAACTGGGAAACCAAAAGAAATATTGGGCACAAAAACGCCATCCATCACATCCACGTGAAACCAATCGGCTTGGCTATTATTAATCATTTCTACATCTCGGCCTAAGTTGGCAAAATCTGCCGAAAGCACAGAAGGGGCTATTATGGGAAAGTTCATGCGGCGAAGATAGGGAAATTAACCAAATGGAATAAGCTTAAGCCATTAGGCTTTTTCATACTTTCTAAACCACGATTTTACTTTCATGGTAACCACACCAAAAACGGCTTCTTGAATAATACCTTTGCTAATTTTGGATTCGCCACGGGTGCGGTCGGTAAAAATAATGGGCACTTCTTCTATTTTAAAACCATGTTTCCAGGCGGTAAATTTCATTTCTATTTGAAAGGCATACCCACGGAACTTAATTTCGTCGAGGGCAATATGCCTTAATACCTTTGCTTTGTAGCCTACAAAACCAGCTGTGGTATCTCTAATGCGCATTCCAGTGATGTAGCGCACATAGGCAGATGCATAGTAACTCATCATTACCCGCTCCATTGGCCAATTTACCACATTCACGCCAGTTTTATATCTCGAACCTATCGCTACATCTGCTCCTTCGCACAAGGCCTCAAATAATTTTGGCAAATCTTGTGGGTTGTGCGAAAAATCTGCATCCATCTCAAAAATATATTCGTAACCTTGGTTCAAACACCATTTAAAACCGTCTATATAAGCTGTTCCTAATCCATTTTTCTCTTTACGTTGCAATAGGTGCAAGTTGTTTCTAAACTCGTGAGATTGCAGATTTTTCACAATTTCTGCGGTGCCATCTGGCGAATTATCGTCTACAATAAGCACATCAAAAGTTTGGTGTAGCGAAAAAACTGCACGGATTATTTCTTCCGCATTTTCGCGCTCATTGTAGGTTGGTATGATGACTATTTTCTTTGACAAGGGTTACAATATTAGCTTTTCAGAGCCTAATTGGCAAAAATAGGAGAATAAGTATTTAATTAGCGTGCATGAATTTAGAGTCAAAAGCAATTTTCTTAGACCGTGATGGTGTTATTAACTATGAGGTGGGCGATTATATTATGCGTTTGGAAGATTTTAAGATTTTACCGCACGTTGGTTCAGGCCTTAAAACGCTGCAAGATGCTGGATTTTTGTTGATTGTGATTACCAACCAAGGTGGTATAGCCAAAGGTTTGTACACCCATGCAGCATTTGAGAAAATGCATGCTTACCTCGATGAAGAGCTGGCAAAATTTGACGTAAGACTTACAGAAGTGTTTTATTGTCCGCATCACCCCCAAACGGGCAATTGTCTGTGCCGCAAGCCTGGTTCTTTACTGGTAGAAAAGGCGCTTAGTAAATACAAAATTAACCCTGCCTTAAGTTGGTTTATTGGCGATAAACAGCGGGATATGGATGCTGGCATGGGAGCAGGGGTGAGAGGTATTTTAATTGAACCCAATGAAAACTGGGTTCCCTATATTCAAGAAATGATACAATTAAGCACATCTACCTTATGAGCCAGAAAAAATTAAACCTTTTAGATAGTACCATGCTGGTTATGGGCTCTATGATTGGGTCGGGCATTTTTATTGTTTCTGCAAGCATGGGAAGAGATTTAGGGGGCCCAGAAAACTTATTGTTGGCTTGGGTAGTAACTGGTTTACTTACCTTATTTGCGGCTTTAAGTTATGCCGAATTAGGCGCTATGATGCCTAAAGCGGGCGGCCAATATGTTTATTTGAAGGAGGCCTATGGAAAGTTGTTTGGCTTTTTGTATGGTTGGACCTTATTTACCGTTATACAAACAGGCACCATTGCGGCGGTGGCGGTTGCTTTTGCTAGGTTTACTGGCGTGTTACTTCCATGGTTTAGTGAGAAGAATATATTGGTTGGTAATGGTACTTTTGGTATCAGTGCGGTTCAAGTACTAGGCATTGTGGTAGTATGGCTGTTAACTTTTAGTAATTTTAGAGAAGTTAAACAAGGCGCTTTGGTTCAAAACGTGTTTACTTTAAGCAAACTTGGCGCTTTGGTTTTTGTAATAGTGGCAGGCCTTTATTTTATTGCCGCTAGCGATGCGGTGGTATGGGAGTTTAATTGGCATAAGCTAGGGTTTGTAACCAATGAACTTGGTATTTTACAAACCTTGAGTTTAGGCGTTTTTGCAGCAGCCTTAGTGGGTTCAATTTTTAGTAGTGATGCTTGGAACAATATCACCTTTACCAGCAGCGAAATTGAAAATCCTCAGAAAAATTTGCCGCGCGCTTTATTGCTAGGAACTGGCGGTGTAACCCTATTGTATTTGTTTTGCAATTGGGTATATGTAAATGCCATTCCGTTTGAGGCCATACAAAATGCGCCTTCGGATAGGGTAGGCACTTTATTGATGAAAAGTGTTTTTGGAAATATAGGAGAACTGCTGATGGCAGTTTTAATTATGGTTTCTACTTTTGGTTGTATTAACGGACTTACTTTAAGCGGCGCAAGGGTGTATTATGCCATGTCTAAAGATGGGTTGTTTTTTAAGAGTGCACAAGAATTAAATAAAAATCAAGCACCACAAAAAGCGCTCATTTTTCAGGCCATTTGGACCAGCTTGCTCACCTTAAGTGGGTCGTATGGAGATTTGTTAGACTATGTAGTTTTTGCGGTATTGTTATTTTACATTTTAACGGTTGCGGCATTGTTTTTATTTAGGGTAAAGCAACCCAATGCCGATAGGCCTTATAAGGTTTGGGGTTACCCAATTGTGCCTGCTATCTATATTCTTTTGGCCACTACCATTTGTGTGAGCTTGTTAATTTATAAGCCCAATTATACTTATCCAGGTTTAGGAATAGTGTTGTTAGGTGTACCTGTTTATTATTGGTTTAAGCCTAAGGGTTAAGGTATGCGCTATTTGAAGTTCCTTTTCTTATATTTAGGTTCAAACCTATTGCAAGCGCAAGACCTAAAAGATATCAGGTGGAGTTTAAGTTTAGAGCCACAGCAAGTTTTTATTTATGCCCACGATGAGCAAGTAGACAATTACAAAGGTTCTGGGGGCACTGCTGTTGCTTTTCATATTAACCGCTTGCGTTCCGACCAAAGCGCAGTTAATTATGCGGGGTTGAGGTACAATAGTGGTTTTGGTTTTCAATTTGTAGCATTCGATAGTGTTAGTTTAGGCAATGCTTTAAACCTCTCCTATTTTATGGAGCCCTTATTGGTTGATAAGGATTATTTTCAATGGCGTATGAAATTTGCAGGTGGGTTTAATTTTGCAAGTAAACCTTACGATAAGGTAAGCAATAACACCAACAGGGCTTATAGTTTACCCATTAACGGGTATTTAGGTTTAGGTACTTCTGTATACTTTAAATTAAGCCAGAAGACTTGGCTATTTGCCAATGCAACATACAGTCATTTTTCTAATGGCAATACCAAGAATCCAAATCTCGGGCTCAATTATCCGCATGTGGGTATTGGCTTAGATTATAAAATTAAAGAAAACCAGAAGCCAATAGGTAATACCTTATTCTACAAAGAAAGATGGCGCTATGATATTGGTTTTTTTGGCACCAATAAATCTTTTCCATTTTATCCAGATGAGCGTTTTTGGGCTTATGGGGCAATGGTTCAGGCCAGCTACAGAAGTGGTAATTTACATGCTTGGACACTTGGTGTAGAATTTTTTAAAGACAATAGCATTCAAATTGCCATAGATAGCAATGATAAAATAACCAACAAGGATATTAGTACCAATTTAGGGGGTGTGTTAATTGGACATGAATTTTTATTTAACCGTTGTATCTTTTCTCAGCAATTGGGGTATTATTTTTTTAATGAAATGCCTAGTTTGGTAGATTACTTTTACCACCGTTGGGGGTTTAATTATAAATTAAGTAGGCATGCCATGTTAGGCTTGAACCTAAACGCCAATTTACAAAAAGCTTATTTGATAGATCTAAGACTGGTGTTTAGTTTGTATAAATAAAGCTGCTTGTCTTTGGTTTTATTACATTTCGCTTTGGTCATGATTTTTTTTAAAAACACGCCCATCAAATCATTGGAATTTTGCTTATAATTCTGGGGTTATTGTTTTTACCTAATTGCTAATCAATTTTAATCCGGTTGAATTGGGTAATGTCGCTCCTACGGAGCTTAATAAATTTGGTTTTTCAATTGTTCTATTATGATATCGCTCCTACGGAGCTAATTTGAAGCGAAGCCCCGTAGGGGCGATATCTTAATAGATTGCAAATGCGAAGCCCCATCGGGGCGACATCATCGAAACAACAAACTCTTGGCGGCATCGCCATCCTAAATAAAAATATTATTTAGCCTCGTACTTAACACCAGCTTCTACCTTAATAGGCAAGTGATTTTCTTTGGGTGGTATAGGGCAAGTATAGGCTTGGTTATAGGCGCAGTAAGGATTATAAGCCAAGTTAAAATCTAATTCAATTTCTGTTTGGGTGCTTTTTTCTAAATCTAAATAACGCCCAGCTCCATAAGTTTCTTGGCCATTGGTTTCATCTGTAAAGGGTAGAATAAGGTAGTTTTCAAATCCTGCTTTTTTAACTTGTTGCTCTAAAATTAGCAACTCATAATCCTTACCCAATAAATTAAAATTTACCTTAGCATATTGCTTATAAGGTTTGCTTTTGTTATGGGAGTGAGGTAGTTCAAAAATTGGTTCATTATTTAGTAAAGTAAGTTTGCCTTTTACTTTGTAACTTTCTTCTATAGGAAAAAATTTCAATCCTTTCCAAGTATAAAAGCTGGTGCTATCCAAAGGTGTTTCTTCTGGGTTAAAGAACTGCTCATTTAGTGCCATACGATGGGCAGCAATTTTTTCCCTATACTTTGGGTCTTCTGCGGGGCTGCATGATATGTTTAGAGTGCAAAATATAAGTAACAGAAGGCCTATCGAATTTAGCTTCATGCGAGCTTATTGTACTTTAACAGTTTTAGAATGGATAACCTCTTTTTTGGTAACATCTTTGTTTACAAATACAATAACATCAAGATTAGCGGGGTTCCAATCACCTCTTTTGTATCGATAGGTTTTAATAAAAACTCTTCCTGGTACGTAATCTGCTTTTAATGGGTCGCCAAAGAAATTACTTGCCATAGCCCTAAGCACATGAGAGTGTTTATATTCCTTTTCGTAAATAGTAACTCCCATATTATCTCTACTTTCTTGCACATCTTTTAGATCATTTTCTATAATGGCAACAGATAAATAGTTTGAATCAACTACTGCTGCGGTATAGGTAACCTTAACACGTATCTCAATATCTTCACCAATATTTTTAGCAGTTACATCCAAATTAAGTGGTGTTGGTTTTGACAACTCCGAATTTGTAAAGGCACTCCATTTTTGATATTCAATATTAGCAGAGATTTCACCATCAAATTTCATTCGATTAATATTCCCAATTGGTAAACTATTGCTTATTCCTACCATTTCGAAAATTAATGCTCCAGCCAATGTTCTAAAATCATATTTACTAGTATATTTATCTCCTCTGTTTGCATCAAATGGAGAGGTTAGTGCGTTTACTTTATTTAATGGATGAATGGTTAAAATGTTTATTCTTCCTGGATTATTTTCTGATATAATTTTTGCTTCGGCTTGGGCTGCAGGGCAGTTAGGACAACGCACGCCTGTTATTTCTTCTATTAAAACCTGCCTAGGCTGTGCCGTTGGAATCTCATTAGATACATAGGTAGTATCTTCTACTATAGCCTCTGGTTCATAATTAATATAAGGCGGTATCTCTTCACAGCTGGAAAGTACTAGTATGCTTACCAATAAAAATGATAAAATGTTTAACTTTTTCATATATTAAAAATTAGAGGTCATTGTTAATCTTACTCCAGAGAAGGCGGGTTCAACCCTACAAACTCCACCAGCGCAATTTACACCTTCAACTTGTTTTATGTAACCGCCAGTTAGTCTAGTATTTTTTTGTGTATAGGCGCCAAAAACATTCCAATAATGTATAAGTTCAAAAGCATTTCCAGCAGCAGGTTTATTTCTAGCGCCTGGAGAAACATTAACCATATCTCCAGCACTAAAACTCCAATGTGGTGCCATATTAAATTCTATTAAGGCATTGGCAAAACTTCCTAAGTCTTGTTCTGTTTTTAAATATTGCGCTTCAAAACGTAAAGATTTTTTACCCGTTAATTTATAGGTAGCCTCTCCAAAAATAGTATTTGCAATTACGTAAGGCACTCCAGGTTTTGCTTCAAACAATTGTTGATTATAATTAATAAGCTGATATCCTAATTGTGCTTTAAATTTCTTAGTAAATTTATTCTGTATTTCGAAGTAATATTCTCTAAAAAGTCGATTAGGGTTTGCCTCAAAGTTTATAGGATTTACGGTATTGCCATTAAAAAATCCAATAGGTGTAGCAAGTGAGGTGTTAAAATTTATTTGGGTTTGGTGTTTTTTTAGAAATTTTGGTCGCCAAGTAATATCTAACTGTAAACCTTCCTCTGAAAACTCTTGTGTAAAGGCATTGTAACGTGCCAATAACCTATACACATTTTGACGCGTAATGCTTGGCAGATAAGCTATCATCCCTAAATTTTGGTTCTCTAAAGGTGAGGTTCTAAAAGAAAACTTATCAATGTATCTGTATTGGCCAGTAATACCAAATCCTTTGGTAGAGTATGAAAGGTTGGTAAGTATTACTTTGCCTTCATGCAGCTCCATTTGGTTATTTACTGGGTTAATAATTGCCTCAGGCGTTTTCGCAGCATACTCTGCATACCAAGTAAAATCTTTGTAGCGTAAGGTATTATAAACATTATAAACAAAAGTATTGTATTTTGGGTTAAAGCGATCTTCCAATTCATAATTGTTAATGGTACTTGCCATTACATTCATGGTGTTTTGGTCTATGGTGCGGTTTACCAAACTTGAACCTACTTCGGTACTTAAATTCTCTGTAATAGGAATTAAATGTTCGGCATTTACTCCTTTTATAACCATAGGTCTTAGGTCGAACCTAAATTTTTGCAATCCCGTAAAGGCCTTCACGGTTGTATTTTCTGTTGGTGTATATTTTAAATGCACGCCTTGAACCGCAAAGTCTAAGCCTAGGTTTCTATCTTCATAAGACCTAAACACCATACCAGAAGCAAATTGATCGTAGAAATAACCAGCCGTTAAACTTAATTTATCTATTTTTTTATTCACGCTCCAAAAGCCAATACCACTTTTGGTATATGCTTCTTGCGGGTTAAGTAAGGGAGAGTTGTTAAATAAATCGAAACGCACGGTAAAGGTGTAGCCAGATTTTTTATAGTTAAGCAATAGCCAAGCATCTGTAGAAGATAATTCTTTTTCGTACTGGGTGGTGGTAGCACCAATGGCACTATCTCTAACATAAAATTGGTTGGTAGTTTGAAAATTACCAGAAAATTCGCCTTTATCTTCTTTTTTTTCTTCTTGAGCCCAAGCTGAGCCTAGTAGCAGAAAATTAAGCAGAAGCAATAAGTAATGTTTTTTCATACAGCCGCGGTCCAGTTTATTTTCCCTTAAATGGAACTTCAATCGCATCACCCCAAAGCTGTTCTATGCCATAGAAACTACGTTTCTCATCCACAAAAACATGGGCAACTACGTTAAAGTAGTCAATTAAAACCCACTCAAGGTTTTCAAAGCCTTCGCGGTGAAGCGGATTTTCGTTTAAATTTTTCTTAACTACCTCTTCTAAACTTTTAGCAATAGCTTCAACCTGTTTATCGTTACTTGCAGAGCTAATAACAAAGAAATCTGCAGATGCTCCGGCAATTCTTCGCATATCTAAAATACGAATGCTCTCTGCTTTTTTCTCGTACATGCCTTGCGCTACGGTAAGTGCCAGCAAGGTGCCTGGGTCCATTTGTTGTACTTCTATTTTCTTTGCAGCTACTTTTTTAACTACTTTTTTTGCAGCTACTTTCTTAGCAGCTGTCTTTTTTGCGGGAACCTTTTTTACGGCAGCTTTTTTTGGAGCTACTTTTTTTGCGGGAACTTTTTTCGCCGGTGTTTTTGCCATCTGGAATCTACGGGTAAATTTGACGCAAAATAATACTTTTTTCAATTGACACCGCAAAAGCTTCAAATTGGCCAATATTCTTTATTTTTAGAGGAGACTAACTCTACCAATGATGCCCTGCGTTTATGGTTTGAACGCGAGAAAATACCCGAAGGTGCTGTAGTTTACACAAATTTTCAAACAGCAGGCCGAGGTCAGCAAGCAGCCAAATGGGAATCTGAACCAGGCAAGAATGTGTTGTTAAGTGTGTTGTTTCAACCCAATTTTTTGCTTGCCGATGAACAGGTTTGGCTAAATATCTGCATTTCTTTGTCGGTTCAACAAGCCTTAGAAGAAATTACTGCACTGCCAGTTTTTATAAAATGGCCCAATGATATTTTTATAAATCACCAAAAGGTTGCCGGTATTTTGATAGAGAATGTATTGCAAGGTTCAAGAATTAAATATAGTATTGTTGGCATTGGTATAAACATTAACCAGCAATTACATTTGCACCCGCAAGCCAGCTCGGTAAATTTGTTGTGTAACAAAACCACCGATTTAAACGTAGCAAGAAGTATCTTGTATAAACACCTAGAAAATAATTATAGCTTGTTAAAGCAAAAACAATGGAGCAATTTGTGGGATGCTTATCACAATTGCTTGTATGCAAAGGGTATTATGGCCAATTTTGAAACAGAGCAAGGAATTTTTACTGGCGAAATTATGGGCATAGATAAGAAAGGTAGGTTACATTTGTTGGTGGAAGAAGAAGTAAAAAGTTTTGCCAATAAAGAAATTCGGTTATTGGGAATAATTAATAGTTAGCCAATGAAAAACTTAGTAATAGATGCTGGAAATACGCGGATTAAAGTGGCTATGTTTATTGGCCATGAGCTACACTCAGTGATGGTTTTTAACCCAGCCATGCCAGAAGAATTTGTAGCTTGGTGCAAAAGTTTTGCGCCCCAGAAAATTTTATTGAGTGATGTGGGTGGTAAGGCCATCGAAAAAATTGGGGCCTATTTACCTTCAGTTCCCTTTTTCCAGTTATCGGCGCAACTTAACCTGCCTTTCGAAAATTTGTATGCCAGTAAGCAAACCTTAGGTGCAGATAGAATGGCCTTGGTAGCTGGGGGTATTCATTTCTTTCCGGGTAAAGAGCTTTTGATAATAGATGCTGGAACTTGTGTTACTTACGACGTTTTAGGTTCAAACCAAAAATATTTAGGAGGTAACATAACACCCGGTTTGCAAATGCGTTTACAAGCCATGCATACCTTTACAGGAAAACTTCCATTGCCAGATTTTGAGCGCCCTACCGAGGTTTTGGGCACCAATACACAGTCTTGCTTGCTTAGCGGTGCCTATTTTGGCTTGGTAGGCGAAATAGAATATTTTATTGCCCACTATGCCAATCAAAAGCCTAATTTAAAAGTATTATTAACGGGAGGCGATGCCCAAACTTTGGCAAAAAGCCTAAAATCAAGCATATTTGTGCACGAGCATTTATTGCTTTACGGATTAAATAAAATATTAAGCATCAATGATTAAAATCTCCTGCAGGGCTAATCTGCTATGGTTTCTGTTACTAGCGACGGCAGGTTTGCAGGCTCAGAACATCTCTAAATCCCCTTATTCTATTGTGGGTTTAGGTGAAATTGTTTATACAGGCAATGCACAAACCTATGCCTTAGGTATGTGTAACCAAGGTATTCGTTCGCCCTACAGTGTTAATTATTTAAACCCTGCCTCTTATTCTGCCTTTGCTACCACCAATATTGAGGCCGGTGGTACATACAGTGGCGGTAGTTTTAAAGGAGCTGGTACAGGAAATGCAGATATTTCTACAGCGTGGATTGCCTATTTTAACTTCGGTATACCTATAAATACTAAAAAGGGTATGGGTATTAGTTTTGGTGCTGCACCATTTAGTAGTGTGGGCTATAATATTCAATCTAGGGTTAGTATTCCGCAAGATACTTTTTCTATTAATGCATTGAATAGCTATGTAGGAAGAGGTGGTTTAAGTAAGTTTTATGCAGGTTATGGGATGCGTTTACACCGCACGGTTTCTGTTGGGGTTAATGGTAATTATGTGTATGGAGAAATTACCAATACAACCAAATTGCTTATCCCTTCCCAGTATAAGATGTTTAACACTAATGAAGACAAATCTAGTTTTGTTAATGGATGGATTTTTGATTTAGGAACTCAAATTCACGACACCTTTACCAGAATTAAAAAGAATGAAAAGATTTATTACGATTGGACAATTGGTGGAACTTATATGCCTCAAGCCAATTTAAACGCAGAGCAAAATTATTTATTAAGAAGCATGCCTATAGGCTCTTCAACAGGCACTCGCGATACAATTTTAGCAGAAGAAACGGCAAGTGGTTCTATTACTGGTCCAGCATCATGGCGAGTTGGTTTTAATTTTTCGCGCCAAGAAAAATGGAGTATTTTAGCAGATGTGCGTGGCACCCAATGGACCAATTACCAAGCCTT
>JBIKKC010000020.1:0-18932 GCA_044360615.1 Bacteroidia bacterium
AAATTCACGCTTCTTATTTACCACTAAAGTGATGAATGAAGAAGTAATGGCATTTAATTTACCATCGAAAATTTGCTTTAGAATAGCATCCTTTTTTTCTGATTTAATGATTGGACTTTTAAACATACTTTCCAATGAAGGAACAGCTGCTGCAGTCGCTTTAATTGTTAACATGTCGGCATACACTACGTCTAAAACCTTACGCTCAATGGCGAGGTCTATTAATGACTTTGCATATCTGCCGGATACTCTTACTTCTGACATGTTAGTTTAGGGTGATTGATTTTAAATTTTCGTTTACAAAAGCTTCTTGTTGCGCGCGGTCTTCCATTTTCTTACGCAATACTTTTTCTGCTAAATCAACAGAAAGAACAGCAACTTGAGTTTTCAACTCATTCATCGCGTTCAATTTTGCCGATTCGATAGCATCGCTGGCTTTAGCAATAATTTTACGGCCTTCTTCATCGGCAGTGCGCTTTGCAGTGGCAATGATATTTTCTTTCATTTCATTGGCCTCTTTTAGCATCAAATCACGTTCGGCACGCGCTTGGTTCAACAATTTTTCATTGTCAGACTTTAGCGCATCCATTTGTTTGCGTGCATCTTCTGCTGCATTAAGCGCATTATTAATAGAGTCTTCTCTCTCCCTGATAGCATTTAAAATAGGCTTCCAGGCAAACTTAGAAAGGATGAACAGCACGATGCTGAAAGTGATGGTCATCCAGAATATCAGACCTAAACCAGGTTTAACTAATTCCATTTTTATTAACGGTTATTTTTGAGACACTTGTTTAAAGTCGGGATGCAGATTTTTCTGCAACCCGACTATATGAATTAAAGTAATACGATCAAAAGACAAACTACGATACCGAAGAATGCAGCACCTTCGATAAGGGCAGCAGCTACGATCATGTTTGCGCGAATATCACCAGATACTTCTGGTTGACGAGCGATAGACTCAAGAGCGCTACCACCGATGCGACCGATACCCATACCTGCACCAATTGCAGCTAAACCTGCACCGATACCGGCACCCATTTTGGCAAATCCTGGATCTACTGCTTCGGTAGCTTGTAAAAGAATGTTTAAGAGTGTCATAATTGTTGATTTTTAAATGATTATTGATTAATTAATGATGTTCGTTGTGATGGGCATGTTCTTCTACTGCTGAACCAAAGTACAAGGCAGAAAGTAAAGTAAAAACATAAGCCTGTAAAAATGCTACTAACAATTCTAGGAAATTCATAAAGGTAGTAAAGGCAACAGATAACACAGAAACCCCTAAACCTAAGCCCGCATTCATAGCTCCAAAAATGAAGATGAGGGAGAAGAAACCCAAAATAATAATGTGACCTGCAGTAATATTGGCAAACAAACGAATCATTAACACGATAGGTTTATTTAACATTCCAATAATTTCTATAGGTATTAATAAAATCCATAAAGCCTTAGGCACTCCTGGTGGCATAAAGATATGACCCCAATAGGTGCCATTGCCATTGATAGAGGTAATTACAAAAGTAAAAATGGCTAATACTAAAGTTACGGCAATATTACCGGTAACATTAGCTCCTCCCGGGAAAAATGGGATCAAACCGAATAAATTATTAATAAAAATAAAGAAGAAAATGGTAAGTAAGTAAGGGAGAAACTTAGCATATTTTGGCCCAATACTTGGCTTAGCAACTTCGTCTCTAATGAACAAAACAGCCATTTCTATCATATTGGCTAAGCCCTTAGGCGCTCTACCTTTATTTTTCTTGTATTGAGAAGCAACATTTAAAAGAATAATGCACAATACAATTACCGAAATTAGCAAAGAGGCCACATTCTTAGTAATAGATAAATCTGTGAAAGAAGCATGTTCATTAACAGAACCGTCTGCATTTAAGGCTACTAACTTGTTGTGTTCAAGCTTGTAACCTTCGTAAGCATCATGACCATGATGAAACTTAGCCGAACTAAAAACATGTAAACCATTGGCATCACTAATGATAATAGGAAGCGGAATAGAAATATGACTGTGCCCAATAGTAGCAATATGCCAATCGTGCGCATCGGCAATATGTTCCATAATAATTTTACCTGCATCAACTTTTTCGCCACCTTCACTATTGGCCGAAACCGAAAAGGCATTTATACATAAAGCAAAAAGTGCGAGAAACCCTAAAGTTAATGGCTTGAATATCTTCGTTTTACTATTGATCATGAAGGGTCTTTTTGTTTTAATTCGGGGCGCAAGTTAACCACTAGGTAATAAATTTCAAAAGCTGTGTAAAAGAAATACAATAAAAGATAGGCAATAATAAAAGGCATTTCTCTTTCTGGATAGAACAAAAGGTAAATGAGCAAAGGGAATATGGAAAAAATAAACCGAATTCCAATGGCACTATAAATTCTGGTTATGAATGTTTTATTGTCTTTTCCAAGGGCAGAATTCGAAATTTTAAAAGTAACCCAAGTAAGAGAAAAGAAATAAATTAGGGCAACCCAAACCAATGAATTTAAGTTCCATTTATTTTGAAAAAGTTGAAATGCTAGTATTAATGCCCCACAAATGGCAGTTAATAGAAATAAATTTTTATGAAAATTGCTTTTTTGCATAGCACTAAGGCGCCGCAAAAGTATCTAAACCCCACTTGGAAACAAATCTGTTTTGATTATTTTTTTAGTAAATCTTTAAGAACCAAATAAAGTGCTGCAAAAACACCAAATAATACAAGCACCAAAGTAAAAACAGGGAAACTTGTGTTTAGCCATTTATCTAGGTATTTTCCTCCTAGGGCGGTGCTAACAATTACACCAATCATCTGAAAAGCCAGGTTTGAATATTTAAACCAAGGATTAACTTTAGGCTGGTTCTGCAATTACAGGGGCTTTGGTTTCTAATGGTTTTGGAGCTTTTGCGCCATTCAAAATTTCTGAACTAGCCTCCATAGATTTCATGGCACTATTGCCATTGAAGGCAGCACCAGACTCAATAATTAATTTACTGCAAGAAATATCGCCATTGATTTGGGCACTTGCCTTTATAACCAACAGTTCACTTACTTTAATATTACCATTTACGATACCAGAGATATCGCAGTTTTGGGCAATTATGTTGCCTTTAACAGAAGAGCTTTGACCCAATACTAATTTAGTCTTTACCACAATATTGCCTTGCACGGCGCCATCAACGCGTAAATCTCCTTCAGAATTTAAATCCCCTTGGATACGCGTACCCGCATTTAAAATATTGATCTCTTGCGGATTAAAAGAAGTATTTTTTGCAGCTTTAAACAATGACATGTGAATTCTATTGGGTTAATAATTATATATCCTCAAATACAAATGTATGTATAAATGTAAGAATTTCATAATCAAAAGTGACATAAAATTTGTCTAATTGTTATTTTTAGGTAAGCTATCAGAAAGTCCTTCTCCACCTTTGATAATGCTTGCTATATTTTGAAAATAGGCCTCTTTATCTTTTAAAACCGCCTCAAAAGAATCTGTTCTATACAATAGTTCCTGTATTTTTCGTTTGGTCTTGGTATCTGTATAACCTGGCACAAATTCTCTGGCCGAGGTAAAAAAAATGACAGAAATGATTACAGTAGCAAATAATACCATGGCCGAACTAAAACCCACAAACACATTCATTGGGGTTAATTTAAAGGATACTTTCTCTTCAAATGTCTCGTCGTTGATGACCACCAAACGATACTTATACCTTAGTTTATGAATTAATTTTTTTTTAACGGGCTCCATACCTTTACGATTATTAACAAAGTTTGGCTAAAATTGTGCATTCTAAATTTCAAATATAGGTAAATAAGCAACCACATTGTTATTCCGAAAATACATAATCTACGCATTTCTAATTTTCCTAGTCTTTGGTTGCAGCCCTACCAAAGACAAATGGATGAACAGAAAGTTTCATAGCCTTACGGGGCATTACAATGTTTTCTTCAATGGAGAGCAGAAACTACTTGATGCCATTAAGCAAATAGAGGCTTCGCACACAGACGACTTTACCAAAACCTTAGAAGTAAATAAAAGTGGTACCCCTGAAGCGGCTAAATCTGCTGGAAACCTGCTAGATGAAGCCTTAAAAAAATTCTCTGCCACCATTCAGTTGCATAAAATTGGTAGCTATACCGATGATGCTTATTTCAATATTGCCAAAACCAGATACTATAAACAAGATTATTATACAGCCATAGAAACCTTTCAATACATATTAGGCAACTACAAAAATGGCCCTTTCGAAAATGCAAGTAAAGCGTGGATTGCAAAGTGCTATGTAGGCTTAAAAAAAGTGAGCGAGGCCGAAGCCATTATGGGTCAGCTGCTCATTATAAAAAGCTTTGCCAAGGAAGACCAAGCATTTATTTACAGCACAGCTGCAGATATCGACATAAAAACAGACAAACCCCAAGCCGCCATCGATCATTTAAAACTGGCATTAAAGGGTAAATTAAGTAAGGATGATAAAATAAGGTATAATTATATTCTGGGTCAACTATGTATCCCACAAAAAAAGCAACCAGAGGCCACTTACTTTTTCAACAGGGTAATTAAATATGTGCCACCCTACGATTTTGCATTTAATGCCAATCTTGCTTTGATGCAATTATATGATGTAAAAAATCCTAAAGCATTGGCATCTGTAAAAAAGAACCTTAAGCGGATGTCGCGCGATGATAAGAATATCGATTATTTGGATCAGATATGGTACGAAACTGGTAAAGTTGATTTAATTGCCAAAAACGAATCAGAAGCCATAAATGATTTTAAAAAATCGGCTGCCTTTAGCACTAGGAATAAAAATCAAAAGGCCTTAGCATATTTAGAGTTGGCTAAGATTTATTTTGCCCAAAAGAATTACAAATCTGCCCAAGCCTATTACGATAGCACTGTGGCAACGCTTGACCCAAATCACAAAGACTACAATACACTTAAAAATACTAAAGTTGTTTTAAGCGATCTCATCAATAATATAGTAGTGTTTGAAACTGAGGATTCCTTGCAACGCTTATCTCAATTAAGTAAAGACGCCCTTTTACGAAAAGTGGATGCTTGGATTGCAGAAAACAATAAAAAGAAATTAGCCGATGAAAAAGAAGCCAAAAAAAGAGCTAAGCTACAAGCAAGTTTGGCTACTAATCCAGGCCTTTTAGCCCCAGCAGCGCCCGTAGCAGGAGGAGGAAGTAGTGAATGGTATTTTTACAATCCTAATTTAGTAAGCGGTGGGTCGGCAGAATTTTTTAGTTTAAAAAAGTGGGGCCAAAGAAAGAATGAAGACTATTGGCGCATTGCCGCAAAAGAAAAAGTTAATATAGATACAGACACAGCTAGTGCAACTTCGGCATCAGCAAAAAAAGAAAATCCTGCTGGCAAAGAAATAACAGCTGAAAGTAATGCAGAAAATTTAGAAAAAGGAAAAGTTGCAAGCATCACTGGAGTAAAGGAAAAAGATGCTTGGATTAAAAATGTACCTTTAACACCAGAACAAAAAGAAAGGTCTAATGCAAGAATGCTCGAAGCATTGCACAATCTTGGCGTTATTTATTACGACCAATTAGCCAATCCAAATGAATGTATTAAGTACACAGAAAAATTGCAAGACAAATATCCTTTAAGCGAATACGATGCCCCTTCCCTATTTTATTTATTTAAGGCTTATGCGGATATAAAAAATACTACTAAATCAGATTTTAATAAAAGACAATTGATAGAATTGTACCCCAATAGTAATTATGCTTTATTGGCTCAAAATAAACGTCCGGTTAACGCAGAAAAAGAAGTTGATAAACAACTAACTGTGGCTTATGAAAAAATGTATGAATACTATACTTCCAAACAGTATTTGCTAGCAATGGAGCAAAAGAATTTAATGGATAAAAATTATCCTGGAAATTTATTAAAACCTAAGTATGATTTGTTAAACGCGCATTGTATTGGCAAAACGCAAGACAAAGCCGCGTATGAAAAAGCTTTACAAGAAATTGCAATTATCCATAAAGGAACAGAGCCTGGTAATACTGCAGAAGATTATTTAAAAATACTAAAACAAGTAGATAAAAAAACAGCCTTTAAAGGTAAAGATAGTAGCACGCAAGAATTGGAGTTCGACCTAGAAACAGAAACTCCTCATTATTATCTTTTAGGTATTAAAGCAACCAAAGTAGATATTAATGAGATTAACACACAATTTAACAATTACAATGAAGCGTATATGTCTGATAATAATCTTAGGGTAAACTCTTACCTTAGCAATGAAGGCTATCAACTTATTGTGGTTAGAGAATTTACCAATCAAAAAAATGCACTAAACTATTACAGCGATTTAAAGACACTAAAATTTACCTCTACTAAATTACAATTAAAAGACCCATATGTAGAATATGTAATTTCGGGCACTAACTTCAAGAAAATTTTAAAGGATAAGAAGGTAGAGCAGTTTGAAACCTTCTTTAAAAAGCAGCTGCAATTAACATCGCAAGTAAAATGAGATTAACAGATAATTTCTGGAAAAACCCCTATTGGAAATACCTAAGGTTTATATGGATAGGTGCTTTTGGAGGCCTATTGCTTTTATCATTACTAATTACCGCAATTGGGATGGGTTGGTTTGGGCAATTACCACCCATTGAAGAGCTTGAAAATCCTAAGACACAACTTGCCAGTGAGATTTATGCAGACGATGGCACCATCATGGGTAAATACTATTTTCAAAATAGAAGCAATGCCAACTATGAAGATCTGAGTCCACAGTTAATTAACGCATTAATTGCCACCGAAGATGTTAGATTTTACGAGCACAGTGGCATAGATAACAGCCGCCTTTTTACCATTATCGTTTACAATTTAATTGGCAAACGCCAAGGTGGTAGCACAATTTCTCAACAGCTTGCAAAAAACCTCTTTCCACGAAAAAACTTTAAAAGTATAGTTGATAAAGCCGTAACAAAAATCCAAGAATGGATTACAGCTGTGCGCATTGAGCAACGCTACACCAAAGACGAGATTTTAACTATGTATTTCAATACCGTAGAATTTGGTAATAATTCTTTTGGTATTAGAAGTGCCTCAAAAACATATTTCAACAAAATACCCAAAGACCTCAATGCCAAAGAAGCTGCTGTTTTGGTAGGGATGCTAAAAGCACCAACCAAATTTAATCCAATTAGAAATGCAGAGAATGCTTATAACAGAAGAAATACCGTATTGAACCAAATGGCTAAAGCGGGTTTTATTCCAAATGACTCTTGCGAAACTTTTAAAAAGGAAGCCATTGTATTAGACTTTCAAGAGGAAAGTCATAATGAAGGTATTGCTACTTATTTTAGAGAAACCTTGCGCATAGAGCTTATCAATTGGTGCGAAGAAAACGGTTATAATCTCTATAAAGATGGATTAAAAATCTATACTACAATCAATCCTACCCTGCAAGAAATTGCAGAACAAGTAATTGCCGAAAAAATGAAGCAACAGCAAAAATTGTTTTATGCGCATTGGAAAGGTAGAGAGCCTTGGGGCGAGTTTAAAGAGGTTTTAACCTCTGCTATGAAACGCAGCGATAGATATGTCATAGGCAAGAAATTAGGTAAATCGGAGGAAGATATTATAAAAGAGTTTAACACTAAAGTTAAAATGAGAGTGTTTAGCTATACTAGAGGAGAAATTGATACTGTAATGACACCCATGGATAGCATTAAATACTATAAGTATTTTATGCAAGTTGGCTTTATGAGCATGGATCCAACAACAGGCAAAATTAAGGCTTGGGTGGGTGGCCATAATTATAAATACTTTAAATACGATCATGTAAATCACACGGCGAAACGCCAAGTTGGTTCAACCTTTAAACCCTTTGTTTATACTGCGGCAATAGACAACGGCTTCTCCCCATGCACCATGGTGCCTAACAAGCCAGTAAGTTTTGAAGGTTATCCAGACTATAATCCAAGCAATGCCGATGAAAAGTATAGCACACCAACGATGACTATGTACCGAGGTTTAAAATTATCTTTTAACCTAGTATGCTTAAATGTTTTAAAACTACTGGGAGATGATGGCATAAAAACAGTAATTGACTATGCACAACGAATGGGTATAAAAAGTAAGGTTGAGCCCTATCCAGCCTCGGCTTTAGGAACAGCCGATATTTCTTTATATGAGATGGTTGGGGCGTATGCAACTTTTGCCAATAAAGGCATTTGGACCAAACCCATTTATCTAACGCGAATTGTTGACAAAAACGGTAATATTATCTTCGAAAATTTACCCGTTACAAAAGAAGCACTCAGCGAACAAACAGCTTATGTAATGTGTAAAATGTTGGAGCAAACTACCACAAGTGGAACAGCTGCAAAAATAAAATACGAGTATAAAATTCCAGGTGCTTGCGGAGGAAAAACAGGTACTACACAAAACTATAGTGATGCTTGGTTTATGGGTATCACACCCACTTTAGTGAGCGGCCTTTGGGTAGGTTGGGAAGATCGAGCCATTCACTTTAGAACCATGAACTTGGGCTCTGGTGGTTCTTTAGCTATGCCTTTCTGGGCAGAATACATGAAACGGGTGACAGCAAAGCCAGGCTTAATAAATATTGTAGACCAATGGCCAGCTCCTCAAAATCCACTTACCCTAGAAATTAATTGCGAAAAATTTGAAGAAGAAGCACCAGAAAAATTAGACTTTATGGAAGGTGAATAAGAAACTTTAATTTTTGGAATATTCTTTTATATTGCCAACAGATTACGAATGTAAACCCTATGGCAAATTTCTTTTATACAAAGTCTCTTACAGACTTGCTCAAACATCATGATGGCTCTCAATTAAAGCGTACACTTACTGCCATGAATTTGGTAGCTCTTGGTGTGGGTGCAATTATTGGCGCAGGCCTTTTTGTAAGAACAGCAGCAGCCTCAGCAGAAGCAGCAGGAGCAGCAGTTACCCTTAGCTTTATGATAGCTGCAATTGGCTGCGCATTTGCAGGTATATGCTATGCAGAATTTGCGTCAATGATTCCTATTGCGGGCAGTGCTTATGCCTATTCTTATGTAACCATGGGTGAATTGGTAGCCTGGATAATTGGCTGGGCTTTAATTATGGAGTATGCTTTAGGAGCCGCAACCGTAGCTATTGCTTGGAGCGAATATTTAAACAATTTGCTTGGTGGTGCTATCCCCTACCAATGGTGCCACTCTCCTTTAGAAAGCTTAAAGGTGGTAGTGGGTCAAGGTAATATAGACCAAATACTTGCAGTAGTGCCAGACCAAGCTAAATTTGTTAAAGACGGCCAATTATTATTGAGTACCGAAGTATATGAACATTTACCTGAAAATCTTTTGGGATTTGTTGAAGTAACCAGAGGCTTTATCAATGCGCCTGCCCTAGTAATATTGTTCTTACTTACTTTACTCTTAATTAAGGGCACACAAGAATCGGCATCTGTTAATGCAGTAATTGTATTCATTAAAGTTGCTATTGTTTTATTATTTATTGCCGTAGGTTGGCAATTTATAAATCCCGCTAACCACACACCTTATATGATTCCAGAAGGTACTATTGGGCATGAAGGCATATTTCAACATGGCTGGGGTGGTGTTTTAGGTGGTGCTGCAATTGTATTTTTCGCCTTTATAGGTTTTGACGCTGTAAGTACTGCTGCACAAGAAGCAAAAAATCCAAGCAGAGACATGCCCATTGGTATTTTAGGTTCATTGGTAATCTGCACCATACTTTATATTCTATTTGGCCATGTATTAACTGGAGTTGCAAATTGGCAAGAGTTTAAAACTGCTGGTAAGGAAGCTTCCGTTACTTATGCCATACAAGAATACATGAAAGGTTATGAGTGGCTTGGAACAAGTGTAACCGTTGCCATTTTAGCTGGTTTCTCTTCTGTAATTTTAGTTATGTTAATGGGACAAAGTAGGGTATTCTTTTCTATGAGTAAAGATGGTTTATTACCTAAAGCCTTTAACGAATTACATCCAAAATTTAAAACACCTTACAAAGCAAATTGGATATTATTAATTTTTGTGGGTGCATTTGCCGCGTTTATACCTGGCAGTGTAGCTGGAGATTTAACCTCATTTGGAACTTTGTTCGCTTTCGTATTGGTTTGTTTAGGCATCATTATCATGCGTAAAAAAGAACCAACCTTAAAACGTCCATTCCGCACTCCATTAGTGCCTCTTATTCCAATTTTAGGTATGATCATTTGCATCGCCATGATTATAAGCTTACCTGTTCCAACACTCATTAGTGCTTTAGGTTGGTTGGCATTTGGCCTATTAATCTACTTTGGATATAGTGCTAGCAACGCCAAAAAAATGAGAGAAAACCTTACTAAGTATTAAGGTTTCAACATAAAAATTAATGGCCAAGCTACCCTGCTACGCCAGGCTGTTTCGTTGTGAGCTGCTCCTTGAAAGGTTAAGCTCAAAAATGATTTAATTGAATCATACCCGCTTTCCCTGCAAAGAGAATCCATCCTATCTTGATGCGCCCCATACCAAGCATCTAAAGTTTCGGTGCCATGATCGAAGTAGATTTGATGGTTCTTGGGATTTGGCAAACGCTGTATAAAATAATTTTGGTAAGTATTGGCTATAGCAGCATTGTTTTCCTTTAAACTTACTGGCCAATGCGTAGAAAGGCATGCAACGCTTTTAACATATTCACTGTACTTGCATAAAGCGTAAAGAGAAATTAATGCACCCATACTCGACCCCATCATAAACGTTTGCTTCATTTCTGGCCTTGTTGGAAATCTTGCATCAATAATTGGCTTTAACGTGTTAAATACAAAATCAAGATAAGCATCGGCATCAGAACCTCCCGGCCTTTCATTATTCAATTTAATTTTATTAATGCTATCTAATTTAGCATAAGCATCTTTAGGGTTGTACTCTATAAACCTTCTTTGTGTATTCCAAATCCCCACCACTATGGTTGGCCTAATTTGGTTTAACCTTAGCAAACTATCCATGGTTTTATCCATACCCCAAGTAATTCCGGCAAAGGATGCTTCTGGGAAGAATAAATTCTGCCCATCGTGCATGTACAAAACGGCATACTTGGTTAAGCCACTAGAATCAAAGTTTGCAGGCACCCACACATCCACGTTTCTAGCCAATAAGCCAGTGCCTTTCATATCTACAAACCTATAGACAGAACCTTTTAGGCTAGGACTTGTAATCTTAACTTGACCCCACAAAAGTGAAGGAAACAATACCACTAACAACAACACTTTTCTCATCTTAAAAAATTACTTAGCTTAATACTTCATTCAAAACCTGAGGAGATTTTAATTCCCCCAAAAAAAGATAATGTACCTTATAATAACGTACAAGACGCTCTAGCAATTGCTGTCTTATATCAATATTAAACGCTAAGGTACTTAAGTTTTGATAAGAACTATTGGCTAGGGCTTTAAAATAATCCTCCAGAGGCTCGTGTGTAAAGTCGGCTAAGATAGGATCAAAGCCTAAATAGCGGCAAAGGCGGTACATAAAAAACGCTGGGAAATTTGCTATAGAGCCTTCATACAAATCTAATATCTGAACCGAATTGAAAATAAAATCAAACAAATCTGCATCTGCCTCGCTATCTTCTCTGATACACTTGCCAATTAATTCGGCTATGAACATACCTACCGCAGCCTTTTGCATGTTTATATGTAATTGCAGGATTGAAGGAGTTGTTTTTAATTCTTTAATACGTTGCAGGTTCTTATGTTGTTGATGGTAAACTTCCATCTCTACCAAGGTTAAGGGCAACAATTGTGCAGGTTTAACTGCGGCACTTTTACCTTTAAAACCGCTAACCATGTAACTCTGCAAACCCAGTTTATCGGTATAACAGCGTAAAATTAAGCTGGATTCTGAATAGGGAATAGTTCCAATAATGATTCCTCTAAGCTTACTTAACATAAGACTTATTTTGAATTATGAGCCAGCAACCCTTCTTTGGTGGCTAGATAAGAATAGGCATTCATATTGTCTGAATCATAAATAAAACTCCGCTTATACTCTTGCAGATTTTCGTCCCAAAGCATAGCGGATACAAGCCTTTTTTGTATTAACGATTTAAGCACATCAGCCACAATATTGGCCGGATAATTTACCTCATCTATAATTTTACTAAATGGTTCTACAAAGTAAATGCAGTTCAAAATATCAAAAGCTATATCGTCTAATTCGTGATTCATATTAATGATGCGTTCTGTTTTTCCAAGTGAATGGTTTTGTATTTGCCCATATTCCTATAATTAATACATATAAAATATGAAATGGTTCTGCCAAAGGCAACAAAAAAAGCAGTTTTCTTTCTTTAAAAAAGGCACAGATTTGATATAAAAAAAGTCCCTCCACCAAAGTTTTAATAACCAATTGACAAATACCAACATAAAAATAAGGTGCTTGCCAAATACCAACCACCAAATTTACTACTATACTTAAGTTAAACAAATATGCACCCACTAAAATAGCGGTAATATAACGCTCATCGTACTTGGTGCTTTTAGATACCCAGCGCTTCCTTTGCTGCGCCAATTGGTCTAATGAAGCATTTGGAGAGGTAGAAACAATGGCACGCTTATCTTTTAAAAACCAAACTTCATTAGGATACTTCTTAAATACCTTATGCAATAAAAACTCATCATCACCAGAAGCCAAATGCATATTGTCTTTATAGCCGTCTACGCTTTCAAAGGCTGTTTTAGTGAACATTAAATTGGCAGCACTACACATATTTGGATTCTTTAATTGAATAGCGGCTGCACCAATGCCAACAAGACCTGCAAATTCTAAGGATTGTATTTTTTCGAAAGTATTTTCTGCAGAAAAAAACACTGGAGCATACAACATTTTAGCTGGTTTATTTTGTATAAAATGAGCAATAGAATGTAACCACAAAGTACCCCTTAAACAATCTGCATCGGTTAAAAGAATGTGTTCAAATTTTGCCATTGATACACCTAAAGTAATTCCTTCCTTTTTGTTACCATGTGGCAGATGCTCGTGCAAGGCTATTAAGCGAATATTATAAAAAGGATTTACCGAAATAAACTGCTTAACAATTAGTGACGTTTCATCCTCAGAATGATCATCAATCACAATAATTTCATACTTATCTGCAGGGTATTCTTGGGCCAATATCGAATTTAAACAATCATTTATCACTTTGGCCTCATTTCTCGCTGGAATAAGAATTGTAAAATATTGAGTAGGTTCAGACAGAACCGACTTATATTCTTTAATTAGTAACCAACCCACGAGGTAAAATAAAATGAGCAAGGCATACCCAATTAGCAGCGCATAAGAAAGGATGAAGATAACTTCCATTATTTAACCTTGTAAATATAATACAATCCAAACAAGGCAGGAAGCAACATATTCACTATCCACAAACTATAAGCAGATAGGAGAATACCATTAACATTACTACTATACATAGTAAAAAACCAAAGCGCACTAGCACCCCGTAAACCTATTTCTAATAGCAGAAAGGAAGGAATGATTGACTGCCCCAGAAAGGTTCCGATAATGCAGGCAAAAGCCTGTGCTGGCTCCATTTCTACCTTGTAAAAATTTAATAATAGAAAGTATTGTATTAAATAAACAGAATAGCGAAGCATAGATAAAGAAAAAACATAAGCGAGCTCTTGCGGAGTGTAGTCACCAAATACATCTATATGTTTCTTTACCTTATCTGGAATCTTACTCCAAGTAAGTTTTCTATAAATCACACCCATAAATAGAAAACCAATTACAAGCAGCGCAAGGGCAAATAAAATGATCCAAACAAGAAAGGTTGAAGGAAAATACTTTTCACTAAAAAATAGTAAAGCATAGCCACCAAAAACACAGGTAACTAAAACTTGAGCAGTATGCCCAATTACAGTTGCCAAAGAGCCTTTAATTTTATCGAGTACTTGCAAATGTAGCACGCGGCCTGCAAAATCACCTATTTGATTAGGTGTAATAATGCTTAATGTTACACCAGAAAAAACTGCTTTAAGCGCAATACCGTAGGATAGTTTTTCATATTTATTGATTATAAACCTCCATTTACCAGCCTCTAAGCCCCAGTTTAACAACATAAGAAGCAAGGCAATTATGGGGTAAAACCAACTTCCCAGTTCAACTTCTTTATGGTAGTTAAGGTAAAGCTCATCAAATTTGTAGGCCACAAAAAGTTTGTAAAAAACAAAACTACCTACCAATACCAACAATAAAATTCTTGCTGGCTTAATATACTGCTGATATAGTTGTGTTTGAAACAAGATGCGCTTTAACTATGTTTGACAAAGAAACAACTCCCAGCCACTTTTTACAAATTATGATAGCATGAAATTAAGCCAAGAGCGCATCATTTTAGGAATTGACCCAGGAACTACCATTATGGGCTACGGCATAATTAGAGCTGTGGGGAAAGAAACAGAGGTACTGGCATTAGGTGTGCTAAAGCTAGATAAATACGCAGATTATGCTTTAAAACTCAAAAAAATCTACGAACGTACCATTGGTTTAATAGATGAATTTAAGCCCGATGAATTGGCTATTGAAGCTCCTTTCTTTGGTAAAAATGTGCAGAGTATGCTTAAATTAGGAAGAGCCCAAGGCGTTGCTATTGCGGCAGCTATGAGCAGAGAATTATCTGTGGCAGAATATGCGCCTAAAAAAATTAAACAAGCTATAACAGGCAATGGAAATGCTAGTAAAGAACAAGTGGCTGCCCTGCTTCAAAAACAACTTAAATTTGAGGTAAGCCAACAATATTTTGATGCTACAGACGGACTAGCCGCAGCCTATTGCCATTTGGTTCAAAATAATTTATTACAAGCAGAAAAAAAGAAAAACCCCGCTATACCAGCTAAAAAGAAAGCAGGTTCTTGGGAAAGTTTTGTAACTCAAAACCCAGATAAAATAAAGAAAAAGACTTAAGCACCTTCAATAGCTGCTGCTATTTTAGCTGCTATTTCTTTAAATTCTGTTTGATCCAATTTAAGTTTAGGATTGGCAAAATTCATCTCCCCCATATGTGTAAATGGGATTAAATGAATATGCGCATGCGGCACTTCTAAACCAATAACACAAACGCCAACGCGTTTGCCAGTAGCCAATTTAATTCCTATAGCAACTTCCTTGGCAAACAATTGCAAGCCTGTATAAAGCGCATTCTCCAAATCAAACAAATAATCTACCTCTAGTTTTGGAATAACTAAAGTGTGCCCTAGGGTTAAAGGAGAAATATCTAAAAAAGCAAGGTAGTCTTTGGTCTCGGCTATTTTATAACACGGAATCTCACCAGCAACTATTCTAGAAAAAATACTAGCCATTATAAACTTATAGAAAGAATCTCTAATTTAATAACTCCAGCAGGAATGGTAATTTCACAAACCTCTCCCACTTTTTTGTTCATTAGAGCCAAACCAATGGGTGATTTAAATGAAATCTTTCCTGTTTTTAAGTCTGCTTCCTTCTCGTTAACTAAGGTATAAATTACTTCCTTTTTTGAATTGTGATTTAAAACTGTAACCTTAGTTAGCATCATCACTTGACTCGTATTCAACTTAGATTCGTCTATAATTCTAGTTTTGGTAATCAAGTCTTCCAATTTAGCAATTTTAGCTTCAAGTAAGCCTTGGTCTTCCTTAGCTGCATGGTATTCTGCGTTTTCACTTAAGTCGCCCTTATCTCTTGCATCCGCAATTTGCTTTGTGATAAAAGGACGTTGAACGTATTTTAAATCTTGAAGTTCTGCTTGAAGTTTCTCCAAGCCTTCCTTAGTAACAAAATTGATATCTGCCATATAGTTTACTGCTAGGTTTTAAATAAAAAGAAACGTTCTGCCACAGGTGCAGAACGTTTCTTTATTGAACGAAGATATTAAATTTTATCCTTTTTTACTACCGATAGATAATTTTAAACCAACGGTATGCATTCCATTAAAAATTCTAGTTGGTGCATATGCATAATCTATGGCAAAGGCAGTACCCGATTTAGAAACTGGAACTTGGAAGGTCATGCCTGTCCAAAAGCCATAAACACCAGATACGTTAGTAGGATTACTTGGGTCTGTGCTAAACAACTTTTCTTCTCCAATAAAGTTGTAAGCAGCCCTTAACATAAACATATTCTTGTAAGAATATTCCGTTCCTAAACCATAACCGTTGTTTTGAAAGGCATTGTAGTTAAAGTTAAATGAGGTTGTTAACTTATGATTGTAAGTATCATCCGTTTTATCTAACCTAATATCATAACCTAAACCAATATTAACCAAGGTAGGTAAATTAAATTTGTCGGCTCCAAAATAGGCTTTTCTATCTGCTCCAGTGGTTTGGTTAATTGCTCTAAACGACAAACCATCTCCGCTATAACGCAAATCTTTCCCTATATTTCTCATAGAAATACCCAAATGGAAATCATCTTTCTTAATCTTAGCATTAGGTCTTTTAGGGTTTAAATTGGTTTTGTATTGAACCCCAAAATCAAAAGCAACACCCTGCGCCTTAACATCCTGAACCCCTTCTGAAACAAGGCGAAGAAGAAATCCACCGCTAATACTGTTAGAAAACTTTTTAGCATAAGAGGCGGCAACATTTAATACTTGAGGACTAAACGTTGGCAAGGTTTCGTCTGGATTTTGGTAAGTGGTTGTTGGAATATCGCCAAAATCCCAAGCTGCAAAACCTAAACCAATTACACCGCCATCTCCATTTTCACCTAATTGCTGGGCTAACCCAAAATTATTAATGTTTACGCCTGCACCTTGAAAATAAGACATTCTAGAAAAAATAACTTCTGTATTTTGAGCAGAGGCCAAACCAGCAATGTTAAGGTTAAAAGACTCTAAACCTCTAACAGAAGCGGTATTTAAACCACCATAACCAGCAGACCTTGCATAAGGATTTATGGTTAATTGGGTAGCCCCAGAACCACCCGCACGGTCTGGATTTCCAGCATAAGCAATTTGACTGCTTAGCAATAATCCTAAAACTCCAATTTTATATAACGCTTTTTTCATCTTCGTCTGTTTTATGTATAATTTAGAAAGTATCAAAATCGGCTGGCCTCATTACACCAAACCACTTAATAACCCGCTCTCCAATACCATCTGCGTAAATATGAATCAAATAAACACCACTTGCAATTGGCACGTTGGCATCATTTTTTAAATCCCAATCGATAAAGGTACGAGAATCATCATCTTTTCTTATTCTTCTTACCAAGAAACCACCCTGAGTGTAAATAGAAACTACACACTTAGTAGGTAAATTAGTAATTCTTGCACGGGTATCTAATTGGTTGGTTGGATCTTCATAACCAGCGTAAGCGTAATAAGGGTTTGGCGAAATAGAAACCATATCCAAAGCAGTTTTTCCTGCTGTTGCAGTTCCCACTTCAGGCGCCAAATTCTTAGTAGAGAAATTATACAATGGGAAGCCAGCCGTATCATTAGTAGCCGGGTCAAAAGAATATTTCTGAGCGTAAGGACGCTTAACATTAATATCAATAGTTACTTTAGTAGGAATTCCAGCCCCAACATCGTTTAAATTACCCAATTGAACACGAGGATCTGTTAAAGGAATGCTAACCCATAAAGCTTGAGAGAAAATGCAACGCTTGTTAATGATAGCACTTGTTCCATTTTCAATCAAATTAAATAAACTATCATAGCTTTTACATTCATCGTAGCGCGGACCTCTGTATGTGCTATTAGCGCTAATCTTGAAGTTTTTGGCTCCCATTACATAAATATGATGCTTGCCACCAAAGATGTAATCTAAACCAGCTGGCGAAGGCCTTATTAAAGTTGAAGTCGGATTCCAAATCATATCTCCACCATTATCTAATGGCAATGAAGAATCTTCTGCAAACATTATGTTTAAACGCTCGCCCGTTTCCTTGTTAATGGCATATCCAGGGAACCATCCTTTTCCTATTCCATTACCATCTGGCTTAGCATCTTTTCCTAAAGAAGCAGATCTACGACGGTTTAATTTAGCAGCACCCCCAATGGTAGTGGCAGGATTTTCTCCAGCTTCTAAAACGATGGCTCTAGACCATTTACTTTTATCATTTGTGATAACCACTTGAACACTTTGCAAATCAGACAGAGGATTATCTGAAGAATACCCTCCTTGATTACCTGGAGCCCAAGCTGGACCAAAGGTAGGTTGAGGCAATACAGCGCGAGCCGCAAGCGAGTAAGGTGCCCAAGTACCATCAATAACTTTATTGTATTGTCTGCGAGGGTCAACAGGTCTGCCACCCGCTGCAAAATCATGCTCATAAGCATTAGCAAACCCCGGTGTTCCTGTATTACCTGCTCTAATCCAATTAAATGGAACTAATCCAGCAGCCTCATCGGATACGCCAGTTAACCATCTATTTGTTGTATTTTCAAATGTGATAGAAGAACTAACAAAACCATTGTCAAGATCTGTTTGATTATCAGGCTGGCCTGGGCCTACAACCTGACTTATTGAAATAGATAAACCCAATTCGCCAAAAACTTGCTCATTAGGAGAATTTAAGGCACGCTCACTAGCATAAACCTTATTGTTAGTTAAATCTGTTAAAGTCCAATAAGATGAACGTGAAGTTAATGAGTCTGCCTTAACTGTAGAACTTGAAGTATCCACAAAGCGCAATTGAAAATCTGACATAGGCACTTTAAATGGATTAATTACCTTAACCTTAACTGGACCTGCTCCTCTAGCGTAAGTAGCTTGAGGCACATAATAAGGGGCAATCAATGCCTTCTCAATAGATTCTTTAGTTAACTGTAGTACATTAGCATCATTTCCAATTCCAGATATTTTGGTAATTTCCGGACCATCACCATACATTGTATTTAATTCTGTTCCTTGACCACGAGGAGTTGGTTTATGCGGCACAACATTATAAATTTTTATAGCC
>JBIKKC010000141.1:0-6286 GCA_044360615.1 Bacteroidia bacterium
TACCTTCATCTTCGGCAGCTTTGCCTTCAAATTCTTTAAAGATATCTTCATAGGTTTTGCCTAAAATATTTGCCAATACATTCAATCGGCCGCGGTGTGCCATTCCCAATACAAACTCTTCAACGCCAAGGTCGGCACCAAATTCTATTACCGCATCTAAGGCAGGTATTAAGGTTTCTAAGCCTTCTAAGCTAAAGCGTTTCTGCCCAACAAATTTGGTATGTAAGAAATTTTCGAACACACTTGCTTGGTTCAACTTAGAAAGTATATGGCGTTTTTGTGCTATGTTTAAGTTGGGCGTATTGCGCGAGCTTTCCATTTTCTGTTTGAGCCAAGCCAATTTTTTAGGCTCACGCACATACATAAATTCTGCGCCAATACTTTGGCAATACGTTTGGTTTAAGAGGGCAATAATATCTTTAAGTTTGGCCGAACCTAAGCCCACTTCGGTACCTGCATTAAAGCTTTTTTCTAAATCGGCTTGGTTCAAACCGAAGTTTTCTATTGCCAAGGTTGGCGTGTATTGCCTGCGGTCGCGCACAGGGTTGGTATTTGTAAACAGATGGCCTCTGGTTCTGTACCCTTGAATTAAGTTAAGTACATTAATTTCCTTTAATACATCTTCGGAAACAACAGCATTGCCTTTGCCATTGCTAAATTTTTGGTGGTAGCCAAAATCAAAGCCTTCAAAGAATTTTTTCCAGCCAAAATCTACCGACTCTGGGTTTTGAAGGTATTGCTGATGAAGTTGGTCTAAGGCAGAAACATCTGCATTGGAAATATACGAAAATTGGTCCATAATGCTGGGTTAAACAGACCGCGAAGATAGAAAAATAAGGCATTTTAACCGCCCCGCTAAAGATTTTACAAAGATATCTAATGCGCTGAAAGCCAGTCGCGCAAATCTTGGATTACATAATCTGGAATATTTGAATGCGAAAAATACTCCGAGTAAGTAGATTCTCCACCACCCGAATAGAAGAGGTGGTTAAGGGCAGGATAATTTTTAATAGTTACCGAAGGCTTGGCGCCAAGTTCCTTTTTCCAGATAGCCAAATTCTCTAAATTAACTTGGTAATCTCTATCGGCATGTAAGATAAGCATGGGTTGTTTTATCTTCTTCGCAATATCAATATGCTTGTAATTGTTGAACCAAATCCAATAGGTAGCTTGCACATCGTAAGGCATAAGGTGATGTTCTGTAAGTGGATTCAATTTTTTGTTCATACTAAGTTTAGCCCTTTCTTTTTGCTCCATGTATTCTCCTTTTTTGTAAGGAGCAACTTTGGCTAAATAATCAAATTGATCCATCATCATTTCTTGCGTGCGTTTGGCATTGGCACCTAAGAGTATGATACCTTTAACATCTGCTCTTTCTTTGGCAACTAAAGGCAAGAGCATGCCACCTTGGCCATGGCCCAATATATAAATTCTGCTAGGGTCTACTTCTGGTAAAGTGCTAAGGGTATCTATGGCTTTGTATAAGTCGTCTAAGTATTCGTCTCTGCAAGTGTAGGGCTCATAAGCCGCTTTATCTCTAAGCAAAAATGCACCATAAATATTGGGTCTTTTTTCGAAGCGGTAAGTGTTATAGCCACTGGTGGTAAGTGCGCCAACAAGATCTTTGTAGGGCTTATTTTCATTGTAGCTACCATCTCTATCAGTAGGGCCAGCATCTGGTAAAATAATTACCAAAGGATGTTTGCCTTTGGCATAAGGAGAAGTAAAATTACCAGGCAAAACATACATGCCATTGGTAATGCTCAACTCTCTTTCGCTAAATTTATCGGCATCTGCATAATCTGGATACACATAAATTTTATGCGCAGGGATAAAAGCAACATAATGCATTTTATTTTCTGGCGTAAATCCTAAGTTTAAGATATAGGGGAGCGATTCGAAATAGATTTTATAACTAATAAAATGGTAATTATTTTGAGTACCGAAATAGATTATTTTCTTCTTTTCCATTTCACCATAAGTGCCCACCAATTCGTTCCAATCGGCCTCAAAAGTAAATCTGTTGTAGCCCGCTAGGTATTGCGTATCTTTAAGTTGCTCAATTTCCTTAAACTTTTTTTGTTGGAATAGAGAAACTACAACGTTACCCAAAGAATCTGCTTTTTGTAATTCTGCAGGCTGGGCAAATAGCACAAAAGGGAAAAAAGCAAGCAGGAGCTTGAACCAAATATTTTTATACATAGTACAAAGTTACGGCTCCAATTATAAATTATTATTTAATAATTCGGCTTCACAAACTTTATGAAACAGTTTGTTTTGGAGCACGTCTTGCAAGATTTGCTGGTGTTTAATGTTATGTGTATCAGAGCCTACAAGATCTACTAACTGGTTATTAATTAGGTATTGTGCGGCCTCTTGCACTTGTTTAGAGTAATAGCCCACGCAAGAAAGCATGTTTAATTGAAAGAGAATGCCTCTGTCTTTAAGCTCATGAAACTTGGTTCTTTCGTTGTTATAATAAGGGTATCTTTCTGGGTGCGCCAAGATGGGTTGGTAGCCTGCTATTTGCAATTCGAAGAGGGCAGAACTAAGGTTTGGCGGCTCATTCATAAAGGGCAATTCTATTAAGATATGTTTGTCATCTGGACCAAACGTAAGCAAATTTCCTTCGGCAATTTTGCGCTCAAAGCCATCGTCTATCATGTACTCTGCCGCAACATCAAATTCTATAGGTATGTTCTGTAGTTTGAGCTCAGCCCTAATTTGATCTCTTAATGGAAATAGATTCTCTTTACTGTTTTTGTAAAAGTCGCTCATAACATGCGGCGTGGTAATAATCTTACGCATGCCCATGTCTGCAAAACCTTTAATAAGTTCTATACTTTGTTCAATGGTTTGGCAACCATCATCCACCCCAAAAACCAGGTGGGAGTGAAACTCCACCTGAATAGGGTTATCAAAGGGAATATTAGTTTGAGAAACCTGGCTACTTTTGCCAAATATTTTGCTTAAAAAAGACAACTTAAGCTTGCTCTAAAAATTCTTTCAACGAAGCAATATTAGGCACATTTAACGAATCAACCCTACGGTGATCTGCCACTAAAATACTTAACCAATCCAAACGATGAATGGTTTCGTACATGGCTGCTAAGTTAAATTCTTCAACCCCTAATTCTATTACTTTATGGTATTCTACTTCTAACAATCCATTTAAGAATTCAAATCTTGAACCTACACGAGGATTGCTATTTGAGTTTAAAAAGAAGAAAACGGTATCTAAGGTTCCGTAGTAACTTTCAATTACATTGTGGTTATGCTCTGGCAATACGTGCGTAAAGCATTCGTGCTTGGCATTCTCTTGCACCTGTTGTGCAAAGCGTGTAGCTACGCCTTCAAATTGCGCATCACTTAATACCACATATTTAGAGTTAACTTTAGATTTTATGGCTTCAAAAATGGCATTGGCATCTTCGTGGTAAGGCGTACAATCTTCAAATTTGGCAGCAATGGTTTTTAGTTCTTCTTGGGCATCTTTTCCAATTAGTTCGGCAAAGATTTGAACCAAATAAGTAAGCGAAAACCCAAGTGCCATGCGGGGTTGAAAGCCTGGTTCTATGTAATAACTTTTAAGGTTATTTTCTTCAACCAACTTACCCAATTTACCGCCGCTGGTAAGCACTAGCATGGTGCTACCTTTCTTTTTAATCTCTTCAAACATGGCTAAAGTTTCTTCGGTATTACCACTGTATGAACCTAAAATAACCAAAGTTTTTTCGTTTACATAAGCCGGCAAAGAATAATCTGCCACCACTTCAACAGGTAGCGGAAACTCATGCATATAAAGGGTTTTAACCAAACGGCCACCAATACCGCTGCCGCCTAAACCGCCAATTAAGATATTGCTAAATTGACTGGCTTGTAAGCCGTGCTTGCTATAATTACTAACGGCATAATTTATTTGATAGCCGAATTTTTTTAATGCTTCGTGTTGTACGTTCATATATTTTATTTTAAAAGGTTCATCAAGTAAACACCATAGCCACTCTTAAGATATTTCTTGGCTTCACGTTCTAAGCCTGATTTATCTAGCCAACCCATGCGGTAAGCTACTTCTTCTATGCAGCCAATTTTCCAGCCTTGGCGTTCTTCTATTACCTGCACAAATTGGCCTGCTTGCATTAAAGATTCAAAGGTGCCTGTATCTAACCAAGCGGTGCCTCTTTGCAATACACCTACTTTTAATTTACCTGCTGCCAAGTAAACTTTGTTTACATCGGTAATTTCTAATTCGCCGCGTGGAGATGGTTTAATATTGGCTGCAATTTCTACAATACTATTGTCGTAGAAATACAAACCAGGCACCGCATAACTTGATTTGGGCTGTGCAGGTTTTTCTTCAATACTCAAGGCCTTCATGTTGGCATCAAACTCTACCACACCGTAGCGCTCTGGGTCGTTTACATGATACGCAAATACCACACCACCCTCTGGGTTGTTATTGCTTTGTAAGAGTTGGCTCAAACCGGCAGCATAAAAAATATTATCTCCTAAAACCAAAGCTACTTTGTCTGAACCAATAAAGTCGGCACCGATAATAAAAGCTTGGGCAAGGCCATCTGGCGAAGGTTGTTCGGCATATTCAAAACGGCAACCCAACTGCGAGCCGTCGCCTAAGAGTTTTTTAAAGCCTGGTAAATCGTGGGGTGTAGAAATAATAAGTATCTCTCTAATTCCTGCTAACATCAATGTGCTAAGCGGGTAGTAAATCATGGGTTTATCGTAAACCGGCATCAATTGTTTACTCACCGCAATAGTCAATGGATGTAGGCGTGTACCGCTTCCACCTGCTAAAATTATTCCTTTCATTTTTTGGTCTTTAGTCGTTGGTCTTTGGTTGTTGGACTTTGGTTGTTGGACTTTGGTTGTTGGTCTTTAGTCGTTAGTCGTTGGTCGTTAGTTGTTGGTCTTTGGTCGTTGGGTGTGGGGCCTTATTTATCTTTACTAACTCTGATGTAATAGGACTTTAGGGCGTTTGTCATTTTTTGGACTTTTTCAATTTTAGTAAATATTGGGTTGTAATCATAATTTTCTACTAAATTTAACTCCTTGGCCAATATTAATAAATTTTCAACTTCAAATGCAGATCCAATTGAATATTCAATAAATCTAATAAAATCTTTTTCTGAATTTCTTGAACACCCTTCTGCAAGGTTGCTCGAAATCGAAATCGATGCTCTTGTAATCTGCGACGTTAGACCAAATGTTTCACTTTTTGGCAGTTGATTTTTAAAAATATAAACATCTTTGGTAAGCTCAATCGCCTCCCTCCAAACCTCTAAATTTTTAAAATTCCTCATAACTAACAACTAATTCTTTAAACAAATATTACGTCAATACTAAAGACCAAAGCCTAAAGCCTAACGCCCAACATACATAGTATCGTAATACTTGGTATAATCGCCACTGGTTACTTCGTCCATCCATTGTTGGTTATCTAAATACCAATCTATGGTTTTGGCAATGCCTTCTTCAAATTGCAGGCTTGGTTCCCAACCCAATTCTTTCATTATTTTATTGGCATCAATGGCATAGCGCAAATCGTGGCCTGCGCGGTCGGTAACGTAAGTAATTAACTTCTCCGATTCGCCTTCTGGCCTTCCTAATTTTTTATCTGCCGTTTTGCAAATTACTTTAATTAGGTCTAGGTTGGTCCATTCGTTAAAGCCGCCAATATTATAGGTTTCACCGTCTTTGCCTTTGTGAAATACATCGTCTATAGCGCGGGCATGGTCTACTACATACAACCAATCTCTTACGTTTTCGCCTTTGCCATACACAGGTAATGCTTTGTTATTGCGAATGTTATTGATGAACAAAGGAATGAGTTTTTCTGGAAATTGGTTTGGTCCGTAATTGTTAGAGCAATTACTTATTACTACTGGAATTTTATAGGTATTGTGGTAAGCTCTCACAAAATGATCTGAGCTTGCTTTACTAGCAGAATAAGGAGATTGCGGGTCGTAAGGGGTATCTTCATAGAAGAAGCCACCATCGTGCAAACTGCCATACACTTCATCGGTAGAAACATGGTAAAAGCGTTTGCCTTCCATATTGCCCTTCCAACATTCTTTGGCTGCATTTAACAAGTTAACGGTTCCTACTACATTGGTCATTACAAACTCCAAGGGGTTGGTAATGCTTCTGTCTACATGACTCTCAGCTGCTAAATGGATAACAGAATCAAATTGATGGGTGTTAAACAAGTTGCTTAATGCGGCAGCATCTACCAAGTCTACTTTATGAAAATGATAGTTAGGTGCATTTT
>JBIKKC010000142.1:0-6245 GCA_044360615.1 Bacteroidia bacterium
GCCCAACAGTAGTAGCAACCACAGATTATGTTTCGGATAATTATGATGGCGAGGTGCCTGGTCTGGATGCTAAAGTAATTGATTATACTTTACCCAATCCTTATCAGCATAAATCGCAGTTATTGTTAGATAGTACTGTAGCTACCAGTTGGGATAAGGCGGGTTTCCCAGATGCCAAGCGCTTTATCATTTTCTTCAAAGATTTTCAATTAGAGGTAAGGGATAGAAAGAAAGAAAGCATTGCAGACCTTATTAAATTTCCTTTAACCAATTATAAAACCAGAGAAGCTTTCATAAATAATTTTGATTCTATTTTTATGCCCGATTTTGTTTACGAAGTTTTACATCAAGACCCCATGGGAATTTACAGAGACGAGAAAGGCGCTATGATTGGAAATGATGGACAGATTTGGTTTAAAGTTATTGATGATCGATACAGAATAGTGACCATTAATCCCTAATGCAACATTTTCTTCCCTTTCCCTCGGCAACTATTTGGGAGCTATTAACACGGCTTGAACCTAATACGCCTGCGCAATGGGGCACCATGACTGCTCAGCACATGGTAGAGCACCTAATTTTTCCCTTGCAAATAGGAAGAGGTGTTTTACAAGTTGGAGTGGTAACGCCCGAGGCAAAAGTAGAACGGGTAAAACAGCTAATGTTATTGGGCGAAGCCCCATTGAAAAAGGGATTTGCTGCACCATTTTTACCCGAAGGCTTGCTGCCACTTCAATTTGAAAATTTAACGTTGGCCATTGAGGCTTTAAAAAAAGAGGTGGAAGAATTTATGTTTTTTTTCGAAACCTATTCTGGTCATTCATCTTCTCATCCTGTGTTTGGGCCACTTAATAAAGAAGAGTGGTTGCTGTTTCAGTCCAAGCATTTTACGCACCATTTCTCACAATTTGGACTTTGTTAGCAGGCAAATTGACTGAGCGCTTGGTTTTTAATTGAGGAATTCTCATATTTGCACCCCCCGGAAACGGAGAACCGGGGATTTTTTAAAATAATATTTATGTCAGTAAAAATCAGATTACAACGTCATGGACGTTCAAAATCACCTTTTTACCACGTAGTGGTGGCGGATTCGCGTGCTCCAAGAGATGGTAAGTTCATTGAGAAGATAGGTTCCTATCTTCCACAAACACAGCCGGCAACAATTGAGCTGGATTTAGCCCGTGCATCCTATTGGTTGCAAAACGGTGCTCAACCAACCGATACTTGCCGTGCCATTCTATCTTACAAAGGCGCATTAATGATGAATCACCTTCAAAAAGGTGTGAAAAAAGGAGTTTTAACCCAAGAACAAGCAGATGCTAAATTTGCAGCTTGGATGGGAGAAAAAACCAACAAAGTACAATCTCATGTAGAGAAAGTTAAAGGTGCTTATTCTAAAGAATTGGAAGCTAAATTAGCTCAAGAGGCAAAAGCAAACCAAGCTCGTTTAGAAAAAATTGCCGCCAAACTTGCTGCTGCAGAAGCTGCTGCTAACCCAGTGGTAGAGGCTAGTGCAGAAGAAGCACCAGCAGAAGATGCAGCGCCAGCAGAAGAAGCAGCACCAGCGCCAGAAACTACTGAAAGCAGCGAAACACCTGCAGAATAAATTTAGGGTTCTTGAAAAGTATTCGTAAAGAAGATTTCCGAACCATCGGCACTGTTGCGAAACTTCATGGAACCAAAGGAGAACTGAAATTACTAATTGATGCTCCTGTAAAACTTAAGGAATGGGTTTTTCTTTTAATTAAAGGAAAACCCGTTCCTTTTTTTGTGGAAGAGCAAAAGGGGAGTTTAGAAGAACCTATAGTAAGGTTGCGCCAAGTTTCTACTGCGGATGAGGCCAGCGCATTTATTGGTAAGTCTGTGCTGGTATTAGGAAAAGAAAAGAAACAAAAATTAAGCGCAAATGATCCGCTAATAGGCTTTCATATGTTTGATTCAGAAAACAGAGACCTAGGGGAGATAATAGACATTATAGAAATGCCCCAGCAACTTTTAGCTCAGCTTCATTACCAGAACCAAGAAGTCTTAGTACCCCTTGCCGAAGATTGGATACTAAGTATTAATCCACGCAAAAAACAAATTGTGATGGAAATTCCAGATGGTTTATTGCCAGATTAAACTTGCTGTTCATCTAATTTTAAAGCCTTTAACTGTGGTGCTTTCCACCAGGTAAAACCAACAATACCAAGAGTTGCGCAAGCTCCAAAAACAACCGATGGTGCAGTGCCTAACAATTTTGCGGCTAAGCCACTTTCAAATGCGCCAATCTCGTTAGAAGAACCTATAAAAATGGTGTTAACAGAAGATACTCTACCTCGCATATGATCTGGAGTTTGCAATTGCAAAATATTGGAACGGATAACTACACTTACGCTATCAAATGCGCCACTCATTAATAGGACAATAAGCGATAACCAAAAGCTTTCTGATAATCCAAACAAGAGCATACATAAACCAAAGGCTCCAACAACTCTTAACAGCACAATTCCTGCATTGTGTATGGGTTTGCGCATAGATAAATATAGCATGGTACAAACAGCACCAAAGGATGGGGCTGCGCGCAAAAGGCCTAAGCCTTCTGGGCCCGTATGCAAGATTTCATCGGCAAAAATGGGCAGTAAGGCGGTGGCTCCTCCAAATAGAACTGAGAATAAATCGAGTGATAATGCTGAGAGGATTACTTTATTGTGAAAAACAAAACCTATCCCTTCTTTTAAGCGAATAAATATACTTTCTAATTGTTCTGATTTAGGACTAAATTTAATTTGAACCCTACTAATGGCTACAAAGGCTAAAGACATAAATGTAAGGATACAAGCAAAGCTTCCGCTAAGGCCTAAGTAAGCATAGGTAAATCCGCCCATAGCTGGTCCAAGCACAGCCGCAAATTGCCAAGAGGTGCTGTTGAGTGTAGTGGCTCTTGCCAATTGCTCTCTTGGTACCAACATTGAGATAATAGAAAAAGATGAGGGTCCATAAAATCCTCTAGCTATTCCACTCGTAAAAATAAAGGTATATACCCAAAAGGGAATTGAACTGCCTAAGGTTCCTTGCAGACTTAGGATCAAACCAAAACTAGAAAATAGTAAGGCAGCTAAGCTACATTGCATAATGGTTTTACGATTATAGATATCAGCTATATGCCCTGCGTACAAGGCAACGCCAATAGCAGGAATAGCTTCTGCTAAACCTGCTAAACCTAGGGCAAAAGGGTCTTTGGTAATCCTATACAATTCCCAACCTACAATAACGGCTTGCATTTGAAAGCCAAAAGTTAAACATATTCTAGTGAACAAGAAACTCCTAAACGAAGCAATCTTTAATAATTGTAATGTTGTTTCTTTGCTCATTAATTTTTACGAAATAACCATTTGGCCAATTCTTTGTAACTAGGTTTTTTGCCATAGGTTAATATGCCAATTCTATAAATTCTAGCAGCGAGCCAAACGGTGAAAATAAATCCAAGGGTCATGAAGGCCATGGAGGCTAGAATTTGAATAGTAGGAATGCCAAAAGGTAATCTTACCATCATTATAATGGGTGAACTAAATGGAATCATAGAAAGCCAAATGCTAAGGCTGCTATTTGGGTCGTTGGTAACAATGGTTTGCGCCAAAACAAAGGAGAAAATAAGCGGCATGGTAACCGGGAGCATAAATTGCTGGGTGTCTGTTTCGTTATCTACGGCCGAACCAATGGCTGCAAATAAAGCACCATAGAAAAGGTAACCAGAAATAAAATAAAAAATGAACATCCCCATAATTAGGGGCAGGTTTAAATTTTCTAATCCTTTAAAAATTTCTGGTCCACTTTGTTTTGCTGCCTCCATGCTTTGTTGCGCGGCTGGCGTGTTGGCAGCTCCTTGCATTTGCTGAGAAATTTCGGTGGTGTCAACTTGCATAAGATCTAGCACAAGGGCCGAAACTGGTCCGCTTAACGCTGCCACCAAACCAACCCAAATTAGAAATTGGGTAAGTCCAACCAAAGCAATGCCAGAGATTTTACCCATCATTAATTCGAAAGGTTTAACCGATGAAATGATTACCTCTACAATACGATTGGTTTTTTCTTCAATTACACCGCGCATAACTTGAACCCCGTATAAAAATACAAACAAGTAAATTAAGATAGCGCCTATGTAACCTATGGCAGTGGTTAAGCCAGAGTTCCCTTCCTCAATACCTTCTTGGGTAATTTTTCTGGTTTGAACATCAATCCTTGTTTTATTTATTTGAGCTAACAATTCTTGGTTGATCCCATTTTGTTGAAGTTGTTGGTCTTTTAGGGACTGTTCTATTTTATCTTCTAGAGTAGAAACAACGCCAATACTTGCTTGTTCTTTACCAATTAATTCATAGGAAATACCCTTTTCAGACTTTTTAATAAATAGAACGGCATAGGCTTCTCTTTCGTCAATTTCTATAGATGCTTGAGATTCTTCTAAGCCGTTATTGAATTCAAATTGGATCGTTTTAGTTGGTTCAAGCTTTTCTTTTAGAATACCTGCATGATCGCTAATGATGATAGTTTTTACTTCCTCTGTTAGGTCTTTATTAAAGCTGAAATAAAAGATTAAACCATAAAAGAGTAGAATGAGAATGGGCGATAAGAGGGTCATCACCAAGAAGGATTTTTTCTTTACTCTGCTAATAAATTCTCGCTTAGCAATAAGATATATTTTGTGTAGCATGTTAGTTATTTTTTTGTTGCACTGCTTCAATAAAGATTTCTTCCATACTTGGTAATTTCTCTGCAAAGCTAATCAGGTTAATATCTGTGTTAAGCAATAGTTGAATCATTTGCTTATTACTCATGAGCTCTTTGGCTTTTACTAAGGCGATATTTAAGTCGTTTTTTTGTACCACACTAACCATTTCTAAAGGCAAGTTTTCTAGGTTAATCTGGCCAGTAAAACTTAATTCGAATTGGTTCTTTTTAAATCGTTCTTTTAAGTCAGGCACGTTTCCATCCAATATTTTTTCTGCAAGATTTATTAAGGCAATTTGATCGCAAAGGAGCTCCACTGAATCCATTCTATGGGTTGAGAAAATAATGGTAGCCCCTTTTTCTTTAAGCAATAAAATTTCATCCGTTAAAAGTTGTGCATTAATTGGGTCGAAGCCAGAGAAAGGTTCATCTAAGATTATTATTTCTGGTTCGTGCAAAACAGTTCCTATGAACTGAATTTTTTGCTGCATGCCTTTAGAAAGCTCTTCCACTTTTTTGTTGAGCCAAGATTTTATTTCAAATTTATCTACCCAGTATTTGAGTCGGGTTTTAGCCTCTTGTTTAGATAGGCCCTTTAATTCTGCAAGGTAAAGGAGTTGGTCTGCCACCTGCATTTTTTTATAAAGGCCACGTTCTTCTGGCAAATAGCCCATTGCCCTAATATGTTTAGGTTCTAAAGGGGTTTCGTTGAAAAGGATTTGACCCGAATCTGCTTCTGTAATCTGTGTTAATATGCGGATAAGGCTAGTTTTTCCAGCACCATTGGGGCCTAATAAGCCAAAAATAATTCCCTTGGGAATATCAATGTTTATGTTGTTTAAAGCAACATGGTTTTGATATTTTTTATTAAGATTTGAGATAGACAAAATCATAGTGCAATTAAGCTAGAAATTTGGAGTTAGCTTGCAAAAGTTATTATAAGGTGGAAATTTGCCTTAAATGGCAAGAAAAGATACTTTTAATTACTTGTACCTATAGATTATTCAAATCAAATTCGCAATTTTGTATTCCTTAGTTACTATTCTAAGAACTGATTAAAAATGAGTAAAACAATTTCGAGGATTATAAGAGTTACTTTATTAAGTATTCTCCTTTTATCAGAATTCTCAGCCTATGCAGAATACCCACTAAAATCAAAGAGTTTTAATACTTTTGATGGGTGGCGTTTTGGTATTGGCACAGGGTACTCACTTTATATTGGAGACCAAATGGATTATCAAATCACGCGTAATTATGGCGATTTTAAAGAGTTAAGACCTCATTTCACGTTGAGTGCTTTTAAACAAAAAAATGAAGAGCGCGAATGGGGTTTTGTTTATAAAGTTGGTTCATTTCAGACCCTTAAATCTAGCAATACCCAAGGTATTCAGTGCAATTACAATGAAGTTCAAATGGTGTTTAATAAAAGCCTTAACGATAATATTGGATTAAATGGCGGGCCTTTTACCCTTAATTTTCAAAGCGGCTTGGGGTTCACCTATTTTAAAAGCATGTATTATACGGTAAACTCAAAT
>JBIKKC010000143.1:0-6216 GCA_044360615.1 Bacteroidia bacterium
CTATGTAACCAGAGTAGACGAAGTTTTAGAACCCTTGCAGCTAGAAGCCTTGAAGCAGAAAGATTTTTCTGAAAGCATTAAGACCGAGAAAAAGAATTTAAAAGATAAACCAAGTACTGTTATAGATCTGCATTATCCAGCCTTGCAACAAAATGGGTATGGCAGCGCAACAGATATTACTGCTTTTCAAATGGATGTTTTTGTGCAAACCTTAGAAGCTGGTTTTGTGCATGAGCTTAAAGAAATGGTGTATATACATGGTGTGGGAAATGCCTATTTGAAGAATAAAATACGCACTTGGCTAAGCAAGCATGGAGAAATGGTGGTTTCATTTGAAGATGCAGACATGCTGCAGTTTGGCGGGGGAGCTACCTTGGTTAGGTTAAAGTAAATTAGGAAAGTAATTCTTGTCTTAAGATAAATTCCATTTGGTCTGCATTGCGCTCTGCTTTTTCGGTTCTATCTGCTTTTGTTCTAATAGCTTCTTCTTCTGCAAACTTAGCAATTGCTTTTTGAATGGTATTGTCTAAAATAGGTTCTTCCCAGGGTTTATTGAGGTAAGCAAATATTTTTCCAAGATTAACCGCATCTACGGTATCTGCAAAATTGGCAAAGCCTGTAAGCATGATACGAATGGGTAGCGGATGCTTATCTACCAAGGTTTGCAGAAATTCTACCCCAGTAACCTCGGGCATTCTTTGGTCTGTAATTACTACTTGTATATCGGGGTTGTTGTTTAATATTTCTAAGGCCGCTGCGGCGCTAATTGCTATAAACACATGGTACTTAATTCTAAAGCATGCTTTAAACGACATTAAATTATTTTCTTCATCGTCTACATATAAAACCTTGATTTTAGTGTCCATAAAAAAAATTATTTAGGATGAGTATATGCGAAAATAGTATTTTAAAAATTTATTTTGTTATTATTGAGATTTTAATAGTGCTAATTAAATTTAAATGGTAGCTAATCGCTTTCTTGGGGAACCACAAGTATTGCAATTTTCTGCGTCTGAAGCGCTTGAAAATTTTATTCATAATGGAGGTGAGGGAACCTCCATGCTTGTTTATGATACCATCGCAGCTCAGTTAAAAGAACTCTATAAAATTACATTTCCCTATAAGGCATTTGATGTAACTCATTTTGAGGGGTGGAAAATTATTTTGTTGGAAGGGCGTGCAGAATTAGCTTATGGAAATTGGATTTATTATCCATGGGAAAATTCATTGGTTCATTTGCTACCCGAAGCTGCTTTTATTGCAGTTAGAACCAATAGAAATAATTATAAAATTACCCCACAAGAGCAGCAGCTGCTATCACAAAAAAAAGTAGGTGTGGTTGGCTTAAGTGTGGGTCAGCAAGTAGCGCTAACCATTGCTATGGAGCGCAGTGCTGGGGAGATTAGACTTGCAGATTTTGATACCATTGATTTAAGTAATTTAAACAGATTGCGTTGTGGGGTAACCGAGTTAGGATTAAATAAAACGATTTCTTGTGCACAACAAATTTGGAAAATTGACCCATATATTAAGCTTAGGTTGTTTGTAGATGGTTTAACTGAATCTACTATCGACGATTTTTTTACCAAAGATGGGAAGTTAGATTTGCTCATAGAAGAGTGTGATGGATTGGACGTAAAAATTTTGGCAAGAGATAAAGCTAAAATTTATGGTGTTCCGGTGTTAATGGAAACCAACGACCGTTGCTTAATAGATATCGAGCGTTTTGATTTGGAGCCAGACAGGCCCTTGTTACACGGGCTTATTGGTGATTTAAATCCTGCTAAATTAAAAGGCTTATCGCAAGAAGATAAGATTACCTATTTGCTTCCTATGGTAGGCTTAAATTCATTATCTGAGCGAATGAAAGCGTCTATGATTGAGGTTCAAAGTAGCATTTGCAGTTGGCCGCAGCTTGCATCTTCTGTGGCCATGGGAGGAGGCGTAGCGGCAGAATTAACACGCAAAATATTATTAGGAGAATCTACAGTATCTGGAAGGTTTTATGTAGATTTAGATGAAATTATTGCTGAACCTACAATGCCACCAGAGGCAGAAATGATTAAGAGGCCAGATCCATTAAGTGCTTTGCAAATACAGAGAATGGCGCAAGAGGCAATGCTTGAACCTAAGGCTGATAATTTAAATGAAGACTTAAAGCAAGCTGTATTAGAGGCTGCTCGTTTAGCGCCATCTGGAGGGAATTGCCAGCCATGGAAGTTCTTTTTTTATGAGGGGTATATGCTTTTGTTTCATGATCGGCATTATTCTATTTCTTTCTTGGATTATGCACATGCGGGTTCTTATGTTGGCTTTGGAGCAGTAATTGAAAATGTTAGGATTGCTGCTGGAGCAGCTGGCATGTATTTGCACCATCAATATTTTCCAGATAGAAAAAATAATTTGTTGGTGGCTGCGCTTTGGTTTAGCCCGGGAGAAACTTCTTATACAAAAGAGCAGGTGTTGCATATGTTACAGCGCCATACCAATAGGAATTTCTCTAAACGCGTTTTACTTGAGCCAACGCACAAGGAGGCATTGCGTGTTTTAAGCGAGCAAATAACTCCTGCGCAACTTACCCTAGTGGAGCATGAAACTGAAATGCAAATTTTGGCAGAACTACTAGCTAGTGCAGAAAAAGAATTACTTTTACATCCACAAGGGCATGCTGATGTTTTTGGAAGAGAGTTAAGATGGAATACTCAGGAAGCAGAAGCAACTGGGGATGGAATTGATATTGCTACTTTACCGATGAGCAAAGCAGAAATACTGGCTTTGCGAGTTGCGGGAAGCAGGAAGGCAATGGAATGGATAGGTAAGATAAATGGAGGAGAAGCCTTTAAAAAGGGAACCAACAAAGCCATTGCAGCTTCCTCGGCTATTGGTATCATTAGTATGCCTTTTTTTACTCCAGAAGCCTTTCTTTATGGCGGTGAAATGATGGAAAGAATATGGATTCAATGTCAAGCATTAGGAATTTCATTTCAACCAGCTACGCAGTATTCCTTTTTGATGTCGCGCATTAAACATGGCAAGGGCATTGGATTTAATAAAGAAAAGATTGCAAAATTTAATGATTTGAGTCTTAGATTTGATTCACTTCTGCCCCAGTTAAGTGAAAGAACTATAGTTTTTATTTTTAGGTTGGCCTATGAAAATGAACCTACAGTAAAGGCTTTGCGACGAAACCTGGAAAAAGTGTATGTAAGAAATTATGATTCGAATTAGAGCCTTTAAAGTTACCGATGATCCTGGAGCCTGCTTAAGGTATATAAAAGGTCACCATTTGGTGCTTGAATCTTATGGGGTAACTAAGGTAACTTCGCTCAATGCAGATTGGATTGACGACCCATACACGTATGCGATTATTGTAGAGTCGGAAGATGGGAAAAAAGTATTTGGTGGGGGAAGAATTCAGATTAAAAGTGAAGCTTTAAAAATGCCCCTTGAAGATGCCATAGCCATTTTAGATGATAAAATTTATGAGTATACCAATAAGCTTGGGGTTTATAATGTAGCAGAATTTTGTGGACTATGGAACTCTAAAGAAATTGCAGGTTATGGCATAGGTAGTATTTACATGGGTAGGGTTGGGGTAGCAATTGCTTCTCAATTAGCTATTGGAAATTTGATGGCCTTGTGTTCTCCCGGAACGCTTAAAAATTGTTTGAAAGTGGGTTTTGAAGTTGTACATGAGTTAGGCAATAATGGTATTTTTTATTACCCTAAGGAGGATCTAACAGCAACTGCATTGCTAATTAAAGATTTACAAGAAATTCCTGCTGCATTGCCAAGTGAAAGGATAGCCATTGATGCAATTAGAAATAACTTAACTGGCACTGCTGTAGAACGTGGACCAAAAGGTACAATGGAATTTATTTATGATTTACAGGTAAAATGAAATTGATGAAATATTTATTAAGTTTATTATTTTTATTCGAACTGTTAAATGTTTCTGCGCAGCAAGCCATTATTTTTGATGGTGATAGAATTTTGGTTCAACAAGAGTGCATTTTTTATATGGATACCACCCATACTGCCACTCCAAACTTTGTTAAGAATGCCATTAAAAATAATGAAGGATTTGCAGGTGTTTTAGATTTAGATTATACACCTAATACAGTTTGGATATTGGTTAAATTGGTAAATAGGTCTGCTACAAATGCCTTAACGCTAACCATTGAAAATCCTTTATTAGATTCTGCTGCGCTCTATTTGCCAGAAGATTCTATGCTTCCTTCTCAAAAAAGTTTTTTAGGTGAAGGTTATTCTGCCAGAGCAAATAATGGAACTTATATTCGGTTTAATTTTAATTGTGCTGTTGGTGATTCTATTGAGCTACTAGTTTTAGCGAAGAGCACAGAGCAAATGCTTTTGCCTATAAGGCTTAGCACAGAAGCTACTGCCATAGGTGCTACCCTAAACAGAAATTTGATTTATGGAATATTTATAGGCGTAATTCTGGTTATGTTTTTCTATAACCTTTTTGTTTTATATGCTACAAAAGATAGAAATTACTTTTTTTATATCATTTATATCTTGTTTATTGGGTTGGGTCAAACCGCCTTAAGTGGACATCTTTTTTCCTTATTAATTGGTGATTTTCCTGCGCTATATAAATATTGTATAGTAGTTTTACCAGCGCTTTCTGGCGTGGCGGCAATATTGTTTATTCAGCAGTTTTTACATGTAGAAATTAATCAACCTAAACTAAACAAAGCACTTTGGGTAATTTTTGTGGCCTATTTGCTTGCCGCAATTGTAAGGTTATTGGGGCAAGATCAGATAAGCGCTAGGATGATGGATTCGATTGGTTTACCTGGCGCAGCTATAGTTTATGCTATAGCCATTAATATTTATAGAAAGGGCTTTAAATCTGCTTTGTATTTTATTATTGCTTGGACCGTTTTTATTGCTGGGGTAGTACTTTTTGTAATGCGAAATTTAGGTGTTTTGCCTTTTACTCATTTTACTACCTATACCTTACCAGTTGGCGCAGCCATTGAGGTTGCATTACTATCTTTTGCCCTAGCCGATAAAATAAATACCTTACAAAATGAGAAGCGCGAGAAAGAGAAAGAGGTGTTAGCAGCTGTGCTCGAAAATGAGCGATTGGTAACAGAGCAGAACATTAATTTAGAGCGTAAAGTAAACGAAAGAACTGCAGAACTTCATGAGAGCAACAATCAATTATCGGATGCATTGAGTAACCTTAAAAATACCCAAACACAATTGGTAGAACAAGAAAAAATGGCTTCTCTAGGTCAATTAACCGCCGGTATTGCCCATGAGATTAATAATCCAATTAACTTTGTTACTTCCAATATTAATCCGTTAAAACGCGATATTAAGATGGTGATGGAATATACCGATGCAATGGAAGCCATGTTTGTGAATGAACCCTTATTGGCAGATAAAATTAAAGAGATAAAGAGTTTAAAAGAAGAAATTGAATATGATTATTTACAAGAGGAGCTTCAATTTTTGCTTAAGGGAATAGATGAGGGCGCTCATCGCACGGCAGAAATTGTTAAAGGTTTGCGCATTTTTGCCAGAAATAATGAAGATACTATTTTAAATACAGATTTGATTGAAGGGATTCTATCGACGATTATTATCTTAAACAATCAATTGGGGAAGATTAGAATTGAAAAAGATATGCCGAATTCTTTTCTTATAGATTGTTACCCGGGTAAATTAAATCAAGTTTTTTTAAATCTGTTAAGTAATAGTATTTACGCAATTAATGCTAAATTTGGTTTGGAAGCGGGTGGTATCATACACATTTCTGTAAAGGAGGAGGGTGAAGACTGCATTATTGTTTTCTCTGATAATGGAATTGGGATGGAAGAAGAGGTTCAAAGGAAAATATTTGAGCCTTTCTTTACTACTAAACCTGTTGGACAAGGAACTGGATTGGGAATGTCTATAGTATTTAAAACAATTGAAATGCATAAAGGCTCCATTACTATTACGTCTAAAATAGGTGAAGGTGCTAATTTTAAGATACATTTGAAACGATCGTTAATTTTTAAGTGATGAGTGAAACTAAACTAGAAAAGCCAGTTGTACTTTATGTAGATGACGAACGCAATAATCTGTTGGCGTTTAAAGCGTCATTTAGGATGGAGTTCGAAGTGCTATTGGCTATTTCTCCTGATGAGGCTATGGAAATCCTTAAAACAAATACGCCTCAGGTAATTATTTCAGATTATA
>JBIKKC010000144.1:0-6160 GCA_044360615.1 Bacteroidia bacterium
TTTGAACCAAACTATAAAGCCACCAGATTTACTTATCTATTTAAGAGCATCTATACCTTCTTTGGTTAATAATATTCAGAAACGCGGTAGAGAATACGAAGACAGTATTCGTTTAGATTATTTACGCCGCTTAAACGAACGCTACGAAGCTTGGATTAGTTCATACAAGCCAAAGCATTTAATTATTGAAATAGATGAGCTAAATTTTGCAGAAAACTCCGAACATCTTGGTTCTATCATTAGCAAAATACAAGCAGAGGTAAACGGACTTTTTTAAAGTTGCTAATGTTTAGTCTTATATTTCTTCATTTACCTCATGGAACAAAATAAGAAAGTAACCCTGCTTGTGGTGGTAGCCGCTTTGGGTTACTTTGTAGATATTTACGACCTTATTGTTTTTAATGTAGTAAAAGCTGAAAGCCTTAAGTACTTAGGTTTTACGGGTGAAGCACTTAAAAAGTACGAAATTTATTTATTTAATCTACAAATGACCGGCATGCTGGTGGGCGGTTTACTTTGGGGCATAATGGGAGATAAAAGAGGTAGAGTCTCAGTTTTATTTGGTTCTATATTTTTGTATTCTATTGCCAATATTGCCAATGCATTTGTAACTAACATAGATCAATATGCTGCTGTTAGGTTTATTGCCGGAATAGGCTTGGCTGGCGAGCTTGGCGCAGGTATTACCTTGGTAGCAGAAAATATGCCGCGAGAAAAGCGAGGTTATGGCACCATGATTATTGTAACTTTTGGCGCCCTTGGCGCCGTAGTTGCTGGCTTAGTGGGTAAAAGCTTTGGATGGCAAACTACCTATATTGTGGGTGGTTGTTTAGGCCTAGCTTTGTTGTTGCTAAGAGCAGGTGCATTTGAAAGTGGCATGTACCAAAATTTATTAGAAAATACCCATATCAAACGTGGTAATTTTTGGAGTTTGTTTAAGAAGCCCAGCTTATTCTTTAAATACGTTTCTTGTATTTTTATTGGTTTACCCATTTGGTTTGCTATTGGTGTTTTGGTTAACCTTTCACCACGTTTTGCCGAAGCCCAAGGTATGATAGAAAAGATTGATGTAGCAGATAGCGTAATGTTTGCCTACCTAGGTTTATCTGTAGGCGATTTAGCCAGTGGTTTGCTTAGTCAATGGCTGCGCAGCAGAAAGAAAGTTGTTTTTATTTACTTAGGACTTTCATTTTCCCTAATGCTTATTTATCTTTTTAATAACCATGTTGGCGTAATGTATTATAAATGGATGTGTTTTGGAATTGGTTTCGCTACAGGTTATTGGGCCTTATTTGTAACAATAGCTAGTGAACAGTTTGGTACCAATATTAGATCCACCGTAACTAACACTGTTCCTAATTTTGTGCGAGGAGCCGTAGTTCCTATCACTTTAAGTTTTGCTACTTTAAGCGTTACACAAGGAGTTATTCAAGCAGCCTTTTGGGTTGGTTTGGCCTGTTTGTTGCTTGCATTTGTTGCCACGCTTTATATCAAAGATTCCTTTTCTAAGGATTTAAATTATTTTGAGATAGATTAGTGCGTAACCACTCGCTTTTTAATAAATCAATTTTCCTGGATTGTAATACCCCTTAAAGGTTTTGGTGAAGGCTTCTGCATTCACTCCAGGTCTTGGTTCAACCACAATTTCGAAGCTAAGTAGCCAACGATTTTTTCCAACTTTTTTTCCTGTGATAGTAGCGTCTTGCACTAAGCGTGGGCCACTATCTTTGCAGAAGCAACTGCGACCATAAATTACTTTAAGATTTTTAAGGTCGGATTGGTTTATAGTAAAGCGATTGCCTTTAGGGGCAGGCATTTCTAGCAATACTTGCTCAGAAAACTCATCGTCGGCAATGGCTGGTGATTCGGATGCAGAAAAGTCGAATTTAAACACCCAATTATTGCCTTGCTCATAACCAATATCAAAGTATAAACTATCATAGTAGCGCAGTTTGATTTGTTGATTGGTCTCATACACAAAACGCTTAAATTCTGGATTTCGTTTCAATGGGTCTTTCTCAATTTGTGCGGATACTGCAAAACTTAAACCCAAGCTAATAAGAAGAAGTGTTAATCTCATAGAACAAATAAACAGATTATTTTACATCTTTTATTTACTTTGAACCCAGATGAATAAAAAGGAACGATTTAAAGGAGTTATTGACTATTTTCTAATCCACCAACCCATTGCAGAAACAGAGCTGGTATATGATAATCCATTTCAACTCTTAGTGGCTGTAATTTTAAGCGCGCAATGCACGGATAAACGGGTTAATTTGGTAACTCCAGACGTGTTTAGAGATTTTTCTACGCCCCAAAAAATGGCGGCAACAGATTTCGATACTTTGTTTCCCTATATCAGGAGTATTTCTTATCCTAATAACAAAACCAAACATTTAATAGGGATGGCTCAAATGCTGGTAAATGATTTTGAAGCAAAAGTGCCAGATACAGTAGAAGACTTGGTGAAGTTGCCAGGGGTAGGAAGAAAAACAGCAAATGTAATCGTAAGTGTGGTTTACCATCAGCCTGCAATGGCCGTAGATACACATGTGTTTAGAGTAAGTGCACGACTTGGCTTAACCACTGCTGCAAAAACGCCAGCAGCTGCAGAAAAGCAATTGGTGCAACATATACCAGAAGCTTATATTGCCACTGCACACCATTGGCTTATCTTACATGGGCGTTATACTTGCTTGGCACGCACGCCAAAATGCGAGGCTTGCGGACTTACAGCTTATTGCAAGTATTTTAAAAAACACAATGCGGATATTTTAGCTTGAAATTGGTTTCTTGTTGCTTAAGATGCTCTTTAAATTTTAAACTTACTACACTTTCTGGATGCAATAAACGGTGGGCTTGCTGGGCTTGCAAGTGTTGCATCTCTATAAGGTATTGAAGAGTAGCTTCATCAAACGCGTAACGCTTAAAAACATCCCAAATATAATCTATGGCCAAGGTGTTTGGGTGTGCAAAGTCTTGTTCGTAAAACCTATAATCTCTCAATTCGTCGTTCAATATCTCAAAAGCTGGGAAATAGGCAATTTCTGGCATTTGGTTTTGGATTTGGTTCAAGGCGAGAAACAAACTGCTTTTGCCTAAATTATTTTGATGAGCACCCCAACGTAAATATTTTACTGGGCTAATGCTGCTTATTACTTTCAGCTTAGGATTGTGTTGTTTTATTAATGTTAAACTTTCACAAATAGTATTTGCAATGGTATTGGGTTGAACCAAGTGTTTTTGGAACTGACTTGCTGGAACTTTATGACAATTGGCTACTTGAATTTTTGTGGCATTATGCTCGTAAATCCACGCGTTACCAAAAGTGAGTAGGAGCACGTCTGCATTTAATAAAGTCTCTTTAAGTTCTTGGTGTGCAGCGGCTAGCTGTTGAATAAGATTTTCTTTTGAAGTGCTTCCAAAACTCCCATGATGTAACCAAGATTGCCACACCTCTTCATGCTTAAAAAGAAAGGATTCGAAGTTGGGATTTTCCAAGAAACTCAATTGGATATGTTGCGCAAGATTTATGGGGTTAAATACAATTCCACAAGGGTTTACACATGCCTTTATTTGGTTCTGTTGCAAGCGGTTTCCTATGTTTGAGGCAAAGCAAGAGCCTAGTGCTACAAATGCATTTGTATAATTTAATGGCTTTAGAATTGGGGTAGGTTCAAAACGATACTGCAACTGCATGTTACAAACTTAAGAATTTAAATACTTTTGTTTAATAAATTACCGAAATTGCAAGCATGAAGAATTTTTATTTTTTATTGGTTATAAGTTTATTGCTATTTTCTTGTAAAAAAGAAACAGCAAAGAATAACCCAATAACTACGCCTCCTAGTAATCCTACAAGTACCTTAGAAATGAAGGTGCCTGCAGGCTTTAATTATGAGAGTTATAGAACCGTTAGCTTTGAAATTAATGTAAAGAACAATCAGGATTTACCTGTATATAATTATGGGGTAGAATTGCACACGGCATTGCCAGAGGCTGGGGGAGCCCTAGTTTTTAAAGGCTATAGTAATAAGCAGGGATTTGTACTTTGTAAATTGCAGGTGCCTTATGCATTGAAAGAAGTGATTTGTAATGTGCATGTACTAGGGATACCAGAAAATATTGTGATAAGTGTTGGCGACGGCCTTAATAAATTGGAATTTGGGGGTAGTAATCCAAAATTAGTAAGAACACTCGAGTTGAACCAAGCTATGGCTTCTCCAACTCTTTTTAAGAATGTAAATAAGTTTTCTTACCGCCATTTACCTGCCGGTTGGAATAGCAATGGTGTACCAAATAATTTAATTAACCCAAGAGACGTTATCAGTAATCAATTTTTGGCAGATATTTGGAGTGCCTTGCCAAGTAAGCAACCTGTGCCTGTTTTTCATCCTAGTTGGTTGGATGATAATCTGAGCAAAAGAACCTTGTTAATTACTCAAACCGCCGATGTGTGGGTTACCTTTATAACAGAAGGTGCAGGTTATAGAAATAGCTTGTTTTATTATAAATATGCTAAAAATAATCCACCAACCACGGCTGCGCAAATAGATTCTTTGTATATGGTTTTTCCCAATGCCTCTTTAAGTAATTCGGGTGGTGGATTGGTGAGTGGAGATAAAATCTTTATTGGTAGAATTGGTCCAGATACTGTAATTGCCTATGGTATTGCCCCTAATGGATATAATATTACTAATGGAACCATTGGTTTAGGTTTTGGATTGTTATATGCAAACAAAGATTTTAACCCAGAGGTAGATCCAACATTGAAACAGCATTTGGTGATATTAAGAGATGCTACTACTGGAAGATATATTATGGGTTTTGAAGATGTAACCAGAAATTCTGCTGGGTGCGACCACGATTTTAACGACGTGTTGTTTTATACAACAAGTAATCCTGTTAATGCAATAAGTCCAGATAGTATTGCTCCTTTGCAGCCCAGCACCGATGGTGATGGAGATGGAGTGAATGATGTAGATGATGAATACCCGCAAGACCCAGCCAGAGCTTTTAATAATTATTATCCAGCCAAGAATGTTTTTGGAACTGTTGCCTTTGAAGATCTATGGCCTTATTATGGAGATTATGATTTAAATGATGTAGTGGTTGATTTTAATTATAAGGTGATAACCAATGCGGCTAACGAAGTGAAAGAGCTAAATGGAACGTATGTTTTAAAGGCCAGTGGTGGGCAGATAGAAAATGCTTTCGCGGTAGAATTTCCAACCAATTTAAGTAATGTGGCTAATGTTACTGGCTCCAGCTTGGAGGTAGGTCAGCCAAAGGCCGTAGGCATTATTTATCCTAATATTAGAACAGTTCAAAATAGGTGGAATACTGTGCCCACTGAACCATATAGCGACAGTGTTTTGGCAAGAATTAACTTTACCTTAACCAATCCTATTCCATTAAGCACATTTGGGTTAAATGAGTACAATCCCTTTATATGGGGAACCACCATTGGAAAAAATAGAGGAATGGAAATACATTTACCTGGTAAAACACCAACGGCTTTGGCTAACAATAGCCTACTGGGAACTGGAGATGATAGAACCTCAATAACCAATGGAAAGTATTATTTAAGTGAAACCAATTTACCCTGGGCCATTCATATTCCAGTAGTATTCGATTATCCAACAGAGAAATCAGATATTGTAACTGCCTACCTTAAATTTGGCGCTTGGGCTCAGAGTGGTGGCACAGTATTTGGGAATTGGTACACAAAAGAACCGGGTAATAGGGTGCCTGCAAAAATTTATGCTAAGCCATAGTTTTCTGGGTCCTTTAAAATAAATTGGCTTGTTATCAAAATGTTACCTAAAAATAATCCTAAAAGTGTGATTTTTGTTTGCTTTTCTTAAGATTTTCTTAAATTTGTTTCAGGTTTCTGCAATTAATTTTGCAGTAGGTTTTCATGGCTATGCCCCGTTAGCGAAAGTTAGCGGGGCTTTTTTGTATCCCAAATTAGTCTCAATAACGCCAAAATATGGTTCATTTTGAACCCAAATAGTCTTTAGTGGTTATAGTTAAGTATTTGATAGAAAGCGGTATGCGTAATTGGCAGGGTCTATGTTATTTCTATAGTTCGAGATTTTGATTCGGGCCTCGGCCAACCTTTGCATTGCAAAAAAAACCGCTTAGCGCGGTTTTTTTT
>JBIKKC010000145.1:0-5987 GCA_044360615.1 Bacteroidia bacterium
CGATTGATTTTTGTTTACAGCCGTTTGCATCAATCACTTCCACAGAATAATTGCCGCTACTTAATACTTCAAAAGTTTTATTATTTGCCCCAATAATTGGAGAATTTTCATTATACCATTGGTAGCTGTTGGCTGTAATATCGCAGGTAAGGGTATTACCTACTTGGGTAATAACTGGCAAGGTTGCAAATCCATTTACATAAATTGTGTCTTTGGCTGAACCCACACAACCATTGGCACCTGTAAAATTATACGTTATGATATGCGCTCCAACACCAGCTGTTAAAGCATTAAATGTACTTCCACTAACACCAATTCCACTGTAAGTTCCGCCACTTGGAATTCCTCCAGAAAGATTAATTGCGGTTTCTGGATAACAAGCGATTTTGTTAGTTAAAGCTAAACTCACATTTGGTTTAGGGTTAACATTTACAATAATTTTATTTGATAAAATAGAAGCAGGAATGGCACAAGTTGCATTACTCGTTAGTAAACAACTTATGGTATCTTTATCATTTAAGGTGCTTGTTATAAAAGTATTTGATGTATTGCTTTGTTGCACTCCGTTAACAAACCATGCGTATTGCGGAGCAGTGCCGCCATTGGTTATTACCGTTCCAAAAGAAGCGCTAGTTCCTTGGCAATGTGTGCTGTTATTGGTGCTTATGATAATGCTTGGTATATTGGCTGCAGTTACACTAATAAAGTTAGTTTTTACTCTTTGGTTGCTGGTATTGCTATTACTTGCATTTAAAGTAACAGTATAATTCCCGGCAGTTAAAAATTGCACCTTTGGATTTTTAGAATTACTACTTGTCCCTTCTACATAGCTTACTGTATTTGGAGCAAATGACCAGTTCCAAGTATGCGGATTGTTACTTGTTTGATCTGTAAAATTAACTGTAGTTAAGGCACAAGTTGTGGTGGCAGAAGCAGTGAAATCTGCAACAGGCGGCAGTTCACTAGAAACACCTGTAACATTTATATCATCCAAATATAGGTTATTACCAAATACGCTAATATTTTCAAATTTTATTTTTATGGTTGAACCTACAAAGGCATTTAGATTAACTGTTTTACAAGTGGCATAACCAGTATTACCACACCAATCTGAAGAGCTAGCAGGTATAAACTCTCCTGATAAATTTGAGTTGGTAATGAAAGTATATGGGGTACTTGTTTGGGTTTCTCTAAAAGAAGCTACCCTTATCCAAGTATTGCCACAATCTGTACTCACAAAAACTGCCATAGAATCTTGAAAAATATTATCAAATCTTCTATAAGCATGTTTAAAGCTAAGTGTAGCCTGTGATAATCCAGTTAAGTTAAGTTGAGGAGAAACAAGTCCATCTCTCAGAGGGTTATTTTCTGCTTCTCCATATTCGAAGTTTCTTACTCCGGCTGCTAAAGTACTACTGCCATTGCCAGCTACCCCAAAGATGGTCCATGTTGTTTTGCCATCTGGGTTTATCACTTCCCATTGGTTATAAGTAGCACTATTTTCCCAGTTCTCATTAAATGGTAATGGAATTCCGCCTATTCTAATATAATTTTGTTTCAATACAGAATCACTCAAGTTGCCATTGTTAATTTTTAATTGAACAGCATATTGGCCATTACTTGTAAAGAGTATTTTAGGTTCAAGCGATTGTGCGTTTGTGCCTGCCACATATTGAAAGTTAGCCGGAAAAATACTCCAGGTGCGGATTACACTTCCGCCGTTATTGCTGGTGTCTTTAAGGGTAATAGTATCGCCTAAGCAGGCTGCTGTTTTATTAGCTGTAAAAGCAACGTTTGGCGGGTTATTTAAACTAAAGGCATTGCTAGTATATACTCCTCTGCCATGGGTTATAGCCATTACCATATAATCTGAAGTTCTAACTTGCAACATATCTACCCTAACATTGGCAAGGCCATTATTACTTGCTTGCCAGGTAGGTGTAGCGGTTTTAAAATTGGTTGAAGCCCAAACACCAAGTTCTGTAGCCAAGATAACTTCATTTCTATTATTTGGATTAAACAAGGCCCAACGTATTGGCATGTCTGGCAAATTTCCTTCCTTATTAATCCAACTTGTTCCGCCATTATCGGTGTACCAAACAGAGGTTACTCCATAATTAAAAAAAGTGGCAATTAATTCGTTTTCATTGGCACCAATTTCAATACAAGAAACACTTCCTGTTGGCAAGCTAGCAGTGGAAATTTTTACTGAGCTTGCACTTCCATTTGCATTTGTCACTTTAAAGATTTCGCCCACATCTGTTCCAACAAAAATGGATGAAGAATAAGGAGAAGCACTAATATGGCTAGCGGCATCGCTCATGCCTGTAATAGATACTATTTCTGCTGAGGTAGGCATTCCAGTTATTTGCCTAACTCTATAAAGTGTGCCAGCTGTTCTCCCAGTATACAACACATCATTTTGATTGTCATAATCAGCTGGGTTGATAAATTTTCCAGTATTGTCATCTTCTAATAACGCTGTGTTAAAAGTAACTCCAGCATTGCTAGATCGGTAGAAGTTATTAAAAACATAGGAAGCAATTTGGTAATTGCCATTAGTCTGGTCAATGAAACAATAAGCACCATCGCCGCCATACACCTCATCTGTTGCATTAATGCCCGCTGTTGCGTAGCGCTGTGTGCCATTATCTTGCGAGCCAGCTAGCATTATGTTTGAACCTAATGTTGGATGGATAGCTCCCGCATAATATTGCGTAACATTATAATTTTTGTTTCTGTTGGCAATTACAGAATTATTTGCCGCAGCAGCAATATTTGATGAGTAATACACACCGCCATCATTTCCAAAAATTACGGTAGAGGAGGAGCCTGGTCTGTATATTATGGCGTGCTGGTCGGCATGAACCACAGCGCAGCTTAAGTCTCCAAAAGCATACCATCTGCTAATTTGTGGCCATGTTGAACCTCCATCGGTTGTTCTAAATAAATCTATACCCCCAATGATGGCAATGTTTGCATTGTTAGGATCTACCGCTAAGATTAAATCATACCAAGCTTGGCCACGGGTAAAGTCTGTGCTTGGAATGCCATTATCCGCATCATCTGGTTCACTTAAATTGGTCCAAGTAGTACCCCCATTAATTGTTTTCTTAACTGCTTCTGCTTGGTTTTCATTTTCTACTACAGCATAAACTGTATTCGAATCTGAGGGTGCACAAGCCAATTCTACCCTTCCGTCTCCATTTGTTACTGGGGTAATATTTGAAGTGGTCCAAGTTATACCATTGTCTGAAAAATAAATCCTTCCCCCGCCTCGGTTAGAGGCACTAAATGGTGAAGCTTTGCTACCTGCCCAAATTCTGCCATTTGCGGCAATTTCAAAATCGGCTACTACTAATTTAACTGTAGTGGAGGGTATGTTTGGCGAAACATTGGTCCAGGTATTACCACCATTAATGGAGCGCTGGATGCCGGCATTGTTGTTGCCATGAAAAATTCCTCTATAAAATCCACCATCCACAGCTGCATACACAATGCTAGTGCTGTTTTCTGCTCTTACGATGATATCATTTATATAAAAAAAGTTTTGTGTTGAACTCAATTGGTTCCAGGTTGTTCCTCCATCAATTGATTTCCAAATACCAGCGCCTCTAGATGCGCCAGTGCCAAAACCTTCGCCTGTTCCTACATAAATAATGGCAGGATTTAAAGGATCAAAAGCTATGCAGGAAATAGCAATATTTTGCCAAAAATCATTCACGGGAACCCAACTAGAATTGGCCGAGGTAATATCATTGTTATACCAAAGTCCACCAGTTACGCCACCCGCCCATACTTTTTTATAAGTAAGGTCTGATGGGTCGTAGGCCAAGGCCCTTGTTCTTCCACCCACATTATTAGGGCCTCTTTCTACCCAAGGCGCATTGTTAGAACCAGGAGCAACTTTAGCTATATTATTATTTTTTAAGGTTGCAATAATTGCAGGCAATCTTTCTTGGGCAGGCCTTCCTAAAGTAGGGTCCATGGTGCGTAAATAATCTTGCTCCCATGCCAAATCTGGTGCAGCTGGTTTTCCCATGCCCGCTAGCTCTTTGGGCATCGCACGTCTTGGATTGCTGTAGGGGTGTTCCTTTAAAAGTTGCCTATAGGCCTCCTTACTCGTATTATCTGTATTTATTAAGAACAGGAGAGAGCTTGTTAACAAAACAAGTACGCTTAGCAGAGATGATTTTTGATGTATAGTTTTCATAGGTTTTAGTTTGTATTTTTTATAAACTCTGAAATAGGTAATTTGATGGAAGCCATCTTATCCACTTTCAAAATCATATAAGCTGGATAAAATTCCTTCTGGTCTATCATTGCATCATTTGGTAATTTAGGATTTGGGTTTGCTTCGCTTGGTTCAGGCCTGCTAATAAAATAATTGCTTTCTAAAGTTATTGGGTTGGTGTTAAGCATTGAATAATTCATTGCTTTGCCTCCAATAATTAGGGAATCAATGTGCACTTGTTGATCTGTTATAATTTGAATGTTAAATAGCAATCCTTTGCCGCTGCCCATTGCAGCTTGGTAACTAGAGTAGGTTGCCTTTACTTGAATAGGGGCAATACTTGGCTTTTCTTCTTTGGTTGTTTGCTTTACTTTTTTTGACCTACAACCATTGGATAGTGAGATGAGGGCGAAAGTTAAAAGAAATAGTTTTGAATAAAACGATAAACGCATAATAATTGGGTTACTCGAATTAACAAAACCTTTCTTACATAACCTAATTGGGCTGAAAAAAAAGTTTCTTTTGGTTTGCTTAACATTACTTGCGGGAAAAGATCAAATTTCTAACTACATGGAAGGGTATGAGTTGGTTGTTATTTCGTTCAACTGTATGTAATTTATCGCTCAATTAAGCGTGAATTTGACCTATAAAAGAGAAATTAATGACCGATAAATTAAATTAAGCAGATTTTTATAGAACAATTCAAATTTGCAGTCGGTGAATATTTTAGAGTCCGTGTAGAGTAGAAACAAAAAAAGTCGCCATTGCTGACGACTTTTCTGCTTTAGTAGCGGGGAGCAGGATCGAACTGCCCACCTTAGGGTTATGAATCCTACGCTCTAACCAACTGAGCTACCCCGCCATCAATATTGGGCTGCAAAAGTAAGCATAGTCGTTAAATTACAAAATTAATTTCTACAAAATTTGTCTTAATGCACCAAATACCTCTGCAATCTAGGCCTAAAGTTTTTAAAGAAAATCTTCCCCTTTAACAATATTTTAAGAACTAATTCGTCTTCTTTGTAGCTCAATCTTCATGGCGTCTGCTTTGTTAAACTTTACACAGTTTAAGCGACAAAACTAATGGTTTTAATTGCAGTAAATTAGTTATGAAAGGTTAAATTTGAATTCTGTAATTATGAAAAAAGTAAAAAGAAATAGATTGCTTATAAGTGGGATTTCCCTAGCATTACTGGCTTTCGCGGTAATAGCTTTGGTTATTTTTCCACCACAAAAGGCAAAAAGTTTCTTTACGTCATCAGCAAAAAAAGCTAATCTACCTGGGTTTGGCATTTGGCTTCCGCCAGATTATGAAGTTCATGGAATTGATGTTTCGCGATACCAAGGAAATATAAGTTGGTCTTTAGTTTCGGAGCATACTTCTCATGATATTGGAATAAGTTTCGCTTTTATAAAAGCTTCTGAAGGAAGAACACTTAGAGATAATGCTTTTCACAGAAATTGGAGAGAGGCTAAAGATAATAATATGTTACGCGGTGCTTACCACTTCTTTAGACCTCACTTAACAGCAGATGAGCAATTCAATTTGTTTAAGAGCATTGTGAAAATTGAAAAAGAGGACTTACCACCCGTTTTAGATGTGGAGATTCGCGGTTCTACACCTCCTGCTCAATTGCGCAAAAAGGTAAAACGCTGGTTAGTGCTTTCCGAAAAACATTATGAGGTTAAACCTATTCTTTACACCAGTTATTCATTTTTTAAGCATTATTTTAATACTAAAGAATTTGAAGAA
>JBIKKC010000146.1:0-5970 GCA_044360615.1 Bacteroidia bacterium
TTCCCCTTTTCTCTGTAAACAGTACTTCATTGTTGTTTAAAAATGTAAAGCCCCAAGGAACAGAAATATTATTGATTAATACCTTGTCTTCAAATAATTCTGGGGTCTGAGAAAACCCGCGATGGGCAGAAAATACAAGCATGCTAAAAACCAATACCAAAAACATTTTAGCATTGAGTTGTAATTTAGATGGAACAGAAACGCTCTGATTTGTTTTCATAATTTTACTTGAGTTTATTTTAATAACCACTTAGCTAACAAGAACGCCTAATAATGATATATAAAATTTGGCAAATGCCATTTGGTTTTATTTTTTTTACCAAAGATAAAAAATGAATGAAATAAAAAAACAGGCGCTACTTACTCCTTTTCCTCCAACACTAGCCTCCTACTCTTCAATTGGTTAATATTCCTCTTAATTCCTTATTTTCGCGCACTTTTTAGTATAAGAACTAAATAAAATCAGGTAATGAGCAAGTATCAGGAATATAAGAAAATGGATTTTGCTGCTTTTGAGCAGGAAATTCTTGCGTTTTGGAAAAAAGAAGGTGTTTTTGAAAAGAGTGTGAGCAGCCGCGAAGGGCAACCTAGCTATGTGTTTTATGAAGGTCCGCCAAGTGCCAATGGCCTGCCTGGCATTCACCATGTAATGGCGCGCGCTGTTAAAGATATTTTTTGCAGGTACAATACACTTAAAGGTTTTCAGGTTAAACGCAAGGCTGGCTGGGATACACATGGCTTACCTGTTGAGCTTCAGGTTGAAAAAACCATGGGCATTACCAAAGAAGATATTGGCAAAAAAATTAGCATTGCAGAATACAACGAGGCCTGCAAAAAGGACGTAATGAAGTACACCGACATCTGGAATAACCTTACAGATAGAATGGGATACTGGGTGGATTTAAGTGACCCTTACATTACCTACGAAAACGATTATATCGAGAGTTTGTGGAATTTACTTAAAAAATTATACGACAAAGGCTATCTCTACAAAGGATACACCATTCAGCCATATAGTCCGGCAGCGGGCACAGGCCTTAGCTCTCACGAGTTGAACCAACCTGGCACGTATAAAGATGTAAAAGATGCTACCATTGTTGCCCAATTTAAATTAGTAGATGGTAGTAAACTTAGTAGCAATACAAAAGATACTTTTATCCTTGCTTGGACCACCACACCTTGGACGCTTCCTTCCAACACGGCCTTAGCAGTTGGTGCAAAAATTACCTATGTGTTGGTAAGAACCTTTAACCCTTACACCTTCAAAGAAATACAAGTAGTGTTAGCCAAAGATTTGCTAGGCAAATACTTTTCTGCAGAACAAGCAGCATTAGCATTTGAGGAATATAAAGCAGGCGATAAAAAAATACCTTACGAAATTTTAAAAGAAGTTAAAGGTGCCGAATTAGAAGGCTTAAGATATGAGCAGCTTTTGCCATACGTGCAGCCTGCAGATGGCGATGCCTTTAAAATAATTTTAGGAGACTTTATAACTACTGAGGATGGCACAGGTATTGTGCATATTGCTCCTAGCTTTGGGGCAGATGACTTTAGAGCAGCCAAGCAAAATGGCATTGGTTCGTTAACCTTGGTAGATAAACGTGGTAAGTTTTTAGATACGGTAAAAGATGACCTATTTCCGCTTGATGGAAGGTTTGTGAAAGAGGCTTATTTAAACGATGAAGAGAAACAAATTGAATTGAGCATACAACAAGAGCGCTTGGCCAGTATTATTCCTAAATTGGATAAATACATGAGTGTAGACGACTTAATTGGGCTCAAACTGAAATTAGAAAACAAAGCCTTTAAGATTGAAAAATACGAGCATACTTACCCGCATTGTTGGCGCACCGATAAACCAATTTTATACTACCCTTTAGAGAGTTGGTTCATAAAAACTACCGCAGTTAAAGACAGATTGGTAGAACTTAACAAAACCATTAATTGGAAACCCGAACATACAGGGACTGGTCGCTTTGGTAACTGGTTAGAAAACTTGGTGGATTGGAATTTGAGCAGATCTCGCTACTGGGGAACGCCACTTCCTATATGGAGAACTGCAGATGGCAGCGAAGAAAAATGTATTGGCTCAATTGCAGAATTAAATGCAGAAATTGGGAAGTCGGTTCAAGCCGGCTACATGGAATCTTCTTTTGAAATAAAAGACTTACATAAGCCCTACGTAGACCATGTAATATTGGTTTCTTCTACAGGTGAAAAAATGCACCGAGAAGCAGATTTAATAGACGTTTGGTTCGACTCTGGCGCCATGCCTTACGCCCAATGGCATTGGCCTTTTGAAAATGAGGAAACTTTCAGGAAAAACTTCCCAGCCGACTTTATCGCAGAAGGGGTGGATCAAACCAGAGGATGGTTTTTTACTTTACATGCTTTAAGTGTATTGTTATTTGATAGTATTAGCTATAAAAATGTAATTGCCAATGGTCTTGTACTCGACAAAAATGGCAATAAAATGAGTAAGCGATTGGGCAATGTAATTGATCCATTTAAAGCCATTGACCAATATGGTGCAGATGCTAACCGTTGGTATATGCTTACGAACAGCGACCCCTGGGATAATCTAAAATTTGACTTGGAAGGGGTAGCAGAAGTGCAAAGAAAATTCTTTGGCACCTTATACAATACCTATAACTTTTTTGCCCTCTATGCCAATATTGATGGCTTTACTTACAAAGAGGCAGATATTGAATTTAAGCAACGCCCAGAAATAGACCGTTGGATTTTGAGCTTGCTAAATACCTTGGTAAAAAAGGTGGAGAAGCACATGGATGATTATGACCCAACGCCAGCTACACGCGCCATTCAGGAATTTGTGGGCGAAAATTTGAGCAATTGGTATGTACGCTTGTGCAGAAGAAGATTTTGGAAAGGAGAATATACGACAGACAAGATTAGCGCTTACCAAACTTTATATACCTGTTTAAAAACCATTGCCAGGCTAATGAGTCCGGTAGCACCTTTTTATGCAGAAAGGCTATTTAGAGATTTGAACACTATTAGCGCTAAAGACGCCAATAACTCTGTGCATGTAGCACTATTTCCAAAGGTAGAAGAGACGTTTATTGATACCGTTTTGGAAGAACAAATGGAATATGCCCAGAAAATTTCTTCTTTGGTATTGAGTATTAGAAAAAAGGAGAATTTAAAAGTAAGACAGCCCTTACAAAAGGTGATGATACCTTTAGTGGACCAGAGAATTAAGGATGAAATAACCCATGTGAAGGATTTGATACTTGCCGAAGTGAATGTAAAAGAGCTGGAATTTATGGAAGCCATTGATAAATCTATAAAGCCAAACTTTAAGACTTTAGGTAAAAAGGCAGGTGCCAAAATGAAACTAGTGGCAGAAAAAATTACCTTAATGACCCAAGAGCAAATTGCAGAATTAGAAGCAAATGGGCATTATATTTTAGCTTTAGACGATCAAAACTTAGAAATTTTGAGGGAGGATGTAGAAATTTTATCTCGAGAAATTACAGGTTTTAAAGTAGCAAACGAGGGGGCTTTAACGGTTGCTTTAGATATTCACATCAACGAAGAGCTTAGAAACGAGGGCATTGCAAGAGAATTGGTAAGCAAACTTCAGGGTTTACGTAAAGAATTGGATTTTGAGGTAACAGACAAAATAAGTGTAAAAATAGTGGACAATCTTTATTTAAAAGATGCTATAAATCAATTCAAAACCTATATTTGCAGCGAAATTTTGGCAACGGAAATTAACCTTTTTGTAGAATTGGCAAATGCCAATGCAGTAATGGTTGACGAAACGGAAATAAAGGTATTAATAGAGAAAGCTTAGAAACTATGGCGAAGAAAAACACCAAGAGCACCGCAAAAAAGGCGGCACCTGCAAAAAAAGCAACTAAACCTGCTCCTAAAAAAGCAGCAAAAAAAGTTAGCAAGGCAGCCCCAGCAAAGAAAGCTGCTAAAAAAGTGGCTCCTAAAAAAGCTGTAAAAGCTGCTCCTAAGAAGGCAGTGAAAAAGGTTGCACCTAAAAAAGCTGTAAAAGCTGCTCCTAAGAAGGCAGTGAAAAAGGCAGTGAAAAAGGTTGCACCTAAAAAAGCTGCTAAGCCAGTAGCAAAAAAGGTTGTAAAAAAAGCTGCGCCTAAAAAAGCAACCAAGCCAGCTCCAAAAAAGCTTGTTAAAAAAGTTGCGCCAAAAAAAGTTACAAAGGCTGCCACTAAAAAGGTTGTCACTAAAAAAGCAGCGCCTAAAAAGGTTACTAAGATTGCTAAAAAATTAGCACCAAAGAAAGTAATTAAGAAAGTTAATACTAGCAAGCCCGTTAAAAAGGTGGTTGCTAAGAAAGTAACTAAGCCTATTGCTAAGCCTGTTGCTAAAAAAACAATTGTTAAACCTGTTGCTAAGCCCGTTGCTAAAAAAGTAACTAAAAAACCAACTGTTAAGCCAGTTGCTAAGCCTATTGCTAAGCCTGTTGCTAAACCAGTTGCCAAGCCTGTTGCTAAGCCTGCTGCTAAGCCAGTTGCTAAGCCAGTTGCTAAACCAGTTGCCAAGCCTGTTGCTAAGCCAGTTGCTAAGCCAGTTGCTAAAAAAGCAATTGTAAAACCAGCTGTTAAGCCAGCGGCTAAACCAGTAACCAAAGCTATAACCAAACCAGTTGTTGTTAAGCCTAGTAAAAAACCGATTGTGGTGGTTGCCCCTAAAAAAGTAACTCCTCCTAAACCACTTACGCCAGTGGTTAGTTCCACTCCAGTTTTTGAAAAAGAAGAATTGCCAGATATTCCAATGAATACGCTAAGATATAGCGATGCTGAATTAGCGGAGTTTCGTGATCTAATAAACAAAAAACTTTCTGTAGCTAAAGAAGAATTGAATAATTTGATGTCTCAAATGCAAAATCCAGGTATTAATGGAGGAGCTGACACAGACAATGCATACAACAAACCAGATGATGGTGCTTCTACTTCTGAGAAAGAATATTTGAGTCAGTTAGCTGCCCGCCAGCGCAAATTTATTGAGAACTTAGAAAATGCTTTAATAAGAATTGAAAACAAAACTTATGGCATCTGCAAAGTTACTGGTAAATTAATCTCTAAAGAGCGTTTGCGTGCTGTGCCACATACCACTTTAAGTATGGAAGCTAAATTGCAACAATACAAATAAAAAAAAGACCTTTTAAAAAAGGGCGGCCGTAATGGCTGCCCTTTTTTTTATACCTTGCACCCATGAAGCAAAAGTATTTAATACCATTTCTATTACTTGCCTTGGTACTCTTCTTAGACCAATGGTTTAAGCTCTACATTAAAAATAACTTCTACCTTGGAGAAGAAAAAAGCATCCTAGGTGATTGGTTCAAACTGCACTTTACCGAAAACTATGGTATGGCCTTTGGCTTTGAGTTTGGAGGTAAAACAGGAAAATATTTTCTTACCTTCTTCAGAATTATTTTTGTTGGCTTACTTGGCTATTATGTAAAAACGCTACTCGATAAAAATACGCGTGAATGGTATATTTATGGTTGGGTGCTTATTATTGCTGGAGCCCTAGGTAATATAATCGACAGTGTGTTTTATGGGGTATATTTTGGCTACGATAGTTGGTTCCATGGTAGAGTTGTAGATATGCTTTATTTCCCGCTCATACACACAACCATTCCTGCTTCTTGGCCCTTTTGGGCTGGTGAAGATTTTGAATTCTTTAGACCTGTTTTTAACATTGCTGATGCAGCCATTAGTATTGGCTTTGTAGTTATTTTATTGCTCCAAAACGCCGTGAGCAAGGATGAGGAAAAGCAGCTTAAATCCTCTCAAACCCACAATACGGAACCAATGCTTTAGGAATACTAATTCCATCTGCTGTTTGGTTGTTCTCTAACAAAGTGGCTAAGATTCTTGGCAAGGCCAAAGCACTGCCATTTAGCGTATGCACCAATTGGTTCTTACCCTCTTTATTTTTGAACCTACATTTCATACGGTTGCTCTGAAAGTT